>NZ_JARWRU010000397.1 GCF_029867845.1 Nocardia farcinica
CCCCCCGAACCGGACACTTGCCGGTGAGGGCGGTGGCGGCGACGGCATAGGCTGACGCTCATGACGACAACCGAGCAGATTTCCGGGTCGGCCGGACTGTCCGCGGCGCAGGTCGAGCAACGACGCCGCGACGGGCTCACCAACGATGTCCCCGATCGCGCGAGCCGCTCGGTGCGCGAGATCGTGCGCGCCAATGTCTTCACCCGCATCAACGCCATCCTCGGCGTGCTGTTCCTGCTGGTGCTGAGCACCGGCTCGATCATCGACGGGATGTTCGGCCTGCTCATCGTCGCCAACAGCGCGATCGGCATCATCCAGGAGGTGCGGGCCAAGCGCACCCTCGACCAGTTGGCGATCGTCAGCCAGGCCAAGCCGACGGTGCGTCGCGACGGCGTGGCCACGCAGATCCCGCCCAAGGACATCGTGCTCGACGACCTGATCGAGCTCGGTCCGGGCGATCAGATCGTTGTCGACGGCGTCGTCGAGGAATCCGAACTGCTCGAGGTGGACGAGTCGCTGCTCACCGGCGAGGCCGACCCGATCGACAAGCAGGTCGGCGCCCAGGTCATGTCGGGCAGCTATGTCGTCTCCGGCTCCGGCGCCTACCGGGCCACCAAGGTCGGCCGCGACGCCTACGCCGCCCGCCTGGCCGAGGAGGCCAGCAAGTTCACCCTGGTGCGCTCGGAGCTGCGCAGCGGCATCGACCGCATCCTGAAGTTCATCACCCTGCTGCTCATCCCCGCGGGCCTGCTCAGCATCTACAACCAGCTGTTCTCCAGCGGCGAGTCGTGGCGGCCCGCGGTCACCGGCATGGTGGCCGCGCTGGTGCCGATGGTGCCCGAGGGCCTGGTGCTGATGACCTCCATCGCCTTCGCCGTCGGTGTGGTGCGGCTCGGTCAGCGCAAGTGCCTGGTGCAGGAGCTGCCCGCCATCGAGGGCCTGGCCAGGGTGGATGTGGTGTGCGCGGACAAGACCGGCACCCTCACCGAGAACGGCATGCGCCTGGCCGAGGTCAGGGCGCTCGGCGGTGCCGACGAGGCGGAGGCGCGCACGGCGTTGTCCGCCCTGGCCGCCGCCGACCCGCGCCCCAACGCCAGCGTGCAGGCCATCGCCGAGGCGCTGGACGCGCCGCCCGCCTGGCAGCGGACCGGCCTCGCCCCGTTCTCCTCGGCCAAGAAGTGGAGCGGCATCTCCTTCGGCCAACACGGCGATTGGCTGCTCGGCGCCCCCGACGTGCTGCTCGACCCGGCCACCGACGACGCCCGCGCCGCCGAGGAGCTCGGCGCCAAGGGCATGCGGGTGATGCTGCTCGCGCGCAGCGACCGGCCGGTCGACGCCGCCGACGCGCCCGGCGTGGTCACCCCGGTGGCCCTGGTGGTGCTCGAGCAGAAGGTGCGCCCTGACGCCCGCGACACCCTAGAGTACTTCGCGCAGCAGGACGTCGACATCAAGGTCATCTCCGGTGACAACGCCGTCTCGGTCGGCGCGGTGGCCGCCTCTCTCGGCCTGCCCGGCGGCGACCATGCCGTCGATGCCCGCAAGCTGCCCGAGGACCAGGAGAAGCTGGCCGAGGTGCTCGACGGGGAGACCACCTTCGGCCGGGTGCGCCCGGAACAGAAACGGGCCATGGTCGGCGCCCTCCAGGCGCACGGGCACACTGTGGCCATGACCGGCGACGGCGTCAACGACGTGCTGGCGCTCAAGGACGCCGACATCGGCGTCGCGATGGGCTCGGGCAGCCCCGCCACCCGCGCGGTCGCCCAGATCGTGTTGCTGGACAACAAGTTCGCCACCCTGCCCTACGTGGTGGGGGAGGGTCGCCGGGTGATCGGCAACATCGAGCGGGTGTCGAATCTGTTCCTCACCAAGACGGTCTATTCGGTGCTGCTGGCGTTCCTGGTCGGCCTGGCCGGTGTCGGCTCGCAGATCTTCGACTACGACCCGATCGGCTACCCGTTCCTGCCGCGCCACGTGACCATCGCGGCCTGGTTCACCATCGGCATCCCGGCGTTCATCCTCTCGCTGGCGCCGAACAACGAACGCGCCCGCGACGGCTTCGTCTCCCGGGTCATGCGCCAGGCGATCCCCTCCGGCGTGGTGATCGGCGTGGCCACCTTCATCGCCTATCTGATCGCCTACCAGGGCCCGGAGGCCACCGAGCAGGAGAAGGTGCAGGCCGGGACCACGGCGCTGATCACGCTGATCGTCATCGCGGTATGGGTGCTCGCGATCGTGGCAAGGCCGTACGTGTGGTGGAAGGTGGTGCTGATCGGGGTCTCGGTGCTGGCCTACGTGCTGCTGTTCACCGTGCCGTTCACCCGCGAGTTCTTCGCTCTCGACCCGTCGAACCCCACCCTGACCGCCTGGGCGCTCGGCCTCGGCGCGATCGGCATCGTGCTGGTGGAGATCGCCTGGTGGTTCAGCGCCACCGAGGCAGGCGAGCACCGGCTCATCCCGGCCTCGCCCGGTGGGGCGGCCTGAGCCGCGCCCGAGAACCCTTGCGCCGCGCGGGCATTCGCCGGTGGAGTACCTTCTGGGGCATGGAGCTGCTGCTGCATCAGATCGACGCGTTCGCCGACGCCCCCTTCTCCGGCAATCCCGCCGCGGTGATGCCGTTGTCGTCCTGGCTGCCCGACGCGCTGTTGCAGAGCCTGGCCGAGGAGAACAACCTCGCCGACACCGCCTTCTACACCGCGCAGTTACCGCCGGAGGCGGGCGGCGCCCCCGCCGAGAATCCCGCCTTCCACCTGCGCTGGTTCACCCCCGGCGCCGAGGTGGACATGTGCGGGCACGCCACCCTGGCCTCGGCGGCGCAGATCCTCACCGACCTGCACCCAGGCGAGGACAGGGTCAGCTTCTTCACCCGCAGCGGCTGGCTGCACGTCGACCGCACCGACGACGACGAGTACGTGCTCGACCTGCCCGCGGTCGCCTCCGTGGCGACCGAGCCGGACCCGGTGCTCGTCGAGGCCATCGGGGTGCGCCCGGTCCGCGCCTACTCCGGCGCCGACGAGGTGCTGATCCTGGCGTCCGAACGCGAAGTGCGCGAGGCGGCCCCGGCCCTCGGCGCGTTCCCGCCGCTCGAGCGCGGCGCGATCATCGCAGCCCCCGGCGACGAGGTCGATCTCGTCTCCCGCTTCTTCGCCCCCGGCGTCGGCGTGCCGGAGGACCCGGTCACCGGTTCCGCGCATGCCCAGCTGGTCCCGTTGTGGGCCGAGCGCACCGGCAGCCCGTTCGTGCTCGCCCGCCAGCTGTCCCGGCGCGGCGGAACGATCCGCTGCGAACTGCGCGGGGAGCGGGTGCTGCTCATCGGCCGCTGCCGCCGCTATCTCGACGGAGTCGTCACCCTGGACGACTGAACCCCCGCACGACCGAACCCTGCCGTGTCCCCGGCGGCGGGGATCACTCGTCCGGCACCGGTCCGTCGTCCGGGCCGGGGACCACCGTCTCGGTGTGCTCGGGCAGCAGCGGGGCGACCGCGTAGTGCCCGGCCACCGCGTCGGCGGGCAGCGCCTCCACCGCGCGGACCACCGGATCGGCCTCCAGATCGCGCAACTGTTCCGGCGTCCCGCGCACCACGACCGCCACCGCGCAGGCACAGCCCCCCGCCAGCCTGCTCGCGCTCACCTCGAGGACCCGGCGGTAGCGTTCGTCGCCGCGGTCGCCGGTGGCCGCGGCTCGCAGCAGGCCAGCGGCGGCGGCGGCCGAATCGCGCAGCGCGGTCTCGTCGGCCGGCACCGGGATGGTGGTGAGCGGGGTCTGCACGCGGGGCAGCGGCACCCGGTAGAGCACCTGGCCGATGCGCAGGCCGCCGGTGTGCGCGGTCAGCTGATCCGGCGGCAGCGGGTCGGCGAACGACACCAGCGCCCAATGCTGTTCGGTGTCGGCGATGTTCACCGAATCCGCCGCGCGCGCGAGGTAGTCGGTCACCCGCTCGCCGTTCTCCGGGCCGAGCCGGTCGCTGCGCACGCCGAGATCGCGGGGTGGGTTCAGCACGCCGAGCAAGCCGAAGAACCCGACGAACAGCGTCGCCGCGAGAACCACCACGAGGGCGCGCGCCGGACCGCTCAACCGTCGTCCTGGGGCCTGCTCGGGCTCGGCCGAGCCCTCCTCACGCATCGCGCAGCACGTCCAACGCGTGGCTGAGGTCGGCCGGGTACTCGCTGGTGATCTCCAGCCAGCGGCCGTCCGCGGGATGGTGGAAGCCCAGGGTGTGCGCGTGCAGCCACTGCCGCTCCAGGCCGAGGCGCGCGGCCAGTCTCGGGTCGGCGCCGTAGGTCAGATCGCCGCAGCAGGGGTGGCGGATGGCGGAGAAGTGCACGCGGATCTGGTGTGTGCGGCCGGTCTCCAGGTGGATGTCGAGCAGGCTCGCGGACTGGAAGGCCTCGATGGTGTCGTAGTGGGTGACGCTCGGGCGTCCGTCCGCGGTGACGGCGAACTTCCAGTCGTTGCCGCGCGCGCGGCCGATCGGCGCGTCGATGGTGCCGCTGCTCGGGTCGGGATGTCCCTGCACCAGCGCGTGATAGCGCTTCTGCACGGTGCGCTGCTTGAACGCCCGCTTGAGCACGGTGTAGGCGTGCTCGGACTGGGCCACCACCATCACCCCGGAGGTGCCGACGTCGAGCCGGTGCACGATGCCCTGGCGTTCGTGCGCGCCGGAGGTCGAGATGCGGTAGCCCGCGGCCGCCAGCCCGCCGACCACGGTCGGGCCCGACCAGCCGACCCCGGTGTGCGCGGCCACGCCGACCGGCTTGTCCACGGCCACGATGTCGTCGTCGGCGTAGAGGATCTTCATCCCCTCCACCGGCGCGACCTCAACGGTCAGCTCCCGCTTGGGCTCGGGGAACTCCACTTCGAGCCAGGCGCCTGCGGTCAGCCGGTCGGACTTGCCCACCGCCGCTCCGTCCAGCAGCACGGCGCCCTCGGCGGCCATCGCCGCCACCGCGGTGCGCGAGAGGCCGAGCAATCGGGACAGACCCGCGTCCACCCGCATGCCGTCCAGCCCGTCGGGCACCGGCATGGCCCTGGTCTCTCTCACGTGGTCGTCCCCTTTCCGGTGTGCTCGCCGTCGCGTTCCGGCGCGTCGCCGTCGCTGTCCCCGCCCGCCGCGGCACCGTCCACCGGGACCGCGTCACGCTCGGCGGTCGCGTGGTCCGCCCCGGTGCCTGCGGCGCCTTCGCGGTCTTCGCCCGCCCGGCGGTCCTGCCCGCCGGACGCCGGTTCCCCGGCCTCCTGGTCACGGCCGACGCGGGTGCCGTCGAGTTCGAACCCGAACAGCGTCGCCACCACCAGAAGCGTCGCCCCGCACACGATCGCCGAGTCGGCGACGTTGAACACCGGGAAGGACCCGACGGCGACGAAGTCCACCACGTGGCCCTGCAACGGGCCGGGCGCGCGGAACAGCCGATCGGCCAGATTACCGACCGCGCCGCCGAGGACGAGCCCCAGGCCGATCGCCCACCACAGCGAGCGCAGTTTGCGGCCGATGCGGATCACGCCGATCACCACGCCGACCGCGATCAGGGTCAGCAGCCAGGTCATGCCGGTGGCCATGGAGAAGGCGGCGCCGGGATTGCGCACCAGCGCGAAACGCGCGAAGTCGCCGATGATCGGGACCGGATCGCCCGGGGTGATGGTGGCCACCACGATGCACTTGGTGAGCAGGTCGAGGGCGAACACGATCACCGCGAGCGTCAACAGGGTGTGCAACCGCAAGGGCGGCGGCGGGGCAACGGCGGAGTCGTGCCGGTCGTCTTTCACACCCTCCATCATGTCTCGAGCACGAGACCGCCCCTCCCGCGACTCCTCCGCGCGGGTGCGGCTGTGCGATTTCCCGGGTAACGGTGTGGGCTGCCACGGCGGAGTCTGAGTCCGCGCTCAGGAAGCGGTCGTACCCTGTTGCTCGTGACGGTGTTGTCTTCTCCCCACCTGCCCCGGATCGCGCGGTCGCGAGCGCTGCTCGTCGTGCTCGCCCTGGGCCTGTCGACCTTCGCCGTCGGCTGCGCCGATGACGCCGAGGCTCCCGCCAGCACCGAGGGCACCGAGCCGCTCGGCATCGGCAAGGAGGTGACGGTGCCGATCTCGGTGGCCGCCGCCGCGCTGGTCGCTCCAGGCGCCGAGCCGAGAGCCGTGCTGCGGCCCACCTTCGCGCCGGGCACCGAGCAGCAGGTCACCCTGCACACCGAGCACCACATCGAGCAGCAGATCAACGACCAGGTGCCGCGCGACTTCTCCACTCCGGCGCTGACCATCCCGATGACCGCGCGGGCGGGCAGCGGCGGCGTCGACCTCACCCTCGGCGACGTCACCAGCCCCGACCCGATCCTCAGCGAAGCGCTGACCGCGGCGGGCGGCTCCCAGGCGGGCCTGGATTTCGACGCCGACGGCGCCATCACCGCGCTGCGCCTCGCCCCCACCCCGGATACGCCGAACACCGCCCGCGCCGCCCTGGAGAACGCCTTCTACCAGGCGGTGTACCGCTCGATCATGTTCCCGGACGAGGCGGTCGGCGAGGGCGCGGTGTGGACCGTGCACCAGGAGGTCACCGGCGGCGTCACCCTCGACCAGGTGACCACCGCGACCCTCGTCGCCCGCGACGGCGACCGGCTGACCATCGACCTGACCGTCAAGCAGACCCCCAAATCGTCCTCGTGGGCGCTGCCGAACGACACCGGCACCCTGTCCATCGAGGACTATCTGATGGAGGGCACCGGCACCATCACCGTCGACCTCGGGCTGCCGCTGCCGGTGGCCGGGGCGATCAGCGTGGGCGGGCACCAGGTCTACCGCGACCCGCGCAGCGTGAGCCTGCTGAGCCAGAGCATCGTGACGCAGGTGACGTGGGCCGAGTGAGAGCCGTGCGCAGATCGTCGCGTCGAACCGCCCGATACCGCACCACCGCCTGCCTGGCCGCCGCGGCCGCCACGGTGACATTGCTGACCGGCTGCGGCTCGGACGACGACCCACCCGCCGCTCCGCCCGTCGAACTGACCGCGCTCGGCCCGGTGGTCCCCGCCGCCGAGGTGGGCGAGCCCTTCTACGACTCCGCCGACGCCATGGCCCTGCGCCTGCTCGACGAGGACGATCTGCCCGCGGGCATGGTGCCCGCCTACGACCCGGCCGACCCGGACACCCGTCCGGCCTCGCTGCCCAGTCCCACCACTCCGCCCGGCTGCGGCAAGGTGCTGATGGCGCTGGGCCATCAGCGCCCCGAGACTCTCGCCTGGACCGGCGTGGCCTACGACGGCCCGGAGTTCGCCGCCATCGACATCGACGTGGCCGCCTATCGCGAGGTCGGCCCGGCGTTCACCGCCGTCCAGGAGACGCTGGCCCGTTGCGCCGAGTATTTCGGCGAGGACAGCGAGGGCGTCCGCATCGACTACCGGCTCGGCGCGCTCGACCAGCCGCCCGCCGGGGACGCGAGCACCGCCTTCCAGCTGGTCATGTCCAGCCAGGGCACCACACTGGTGGCCCAGGCTGCGCTGGTCCAGGTCGGCAACACCCTGGTGCAGATCTCGGTGACCGCGCCGGAGGCCTCGGACCCGGCGTTGCTGGCCCAGCTCACCGCCGCCCAGGTGCGCGCCCTGCGCGAAAAGTGAGGCCGCGCCGCCAGGACCGCGCGGCGGGGAGTGTGCGGGCTGGAGCGTGCCGGCTGGGAGTGTGCTGGCTGGGAGTGGGCGGCCGGGGAGTGGGCGCGGCCGCCCCGCTGTCGCCGAACCGATGCCGTGCCGTCGCTGCCGAAGGGCTCGTGCGGCGGCGGGCGCGGGGATAGGCTCGCCGGGTCAGACGAAGTGCCTCGACCCGGAGGTGTGTCATGTCCGATGTCGACCCCGTTCCCGCCGGATACCCGGCGCTGTCGCCCGGGCTGGCCGTCGACGGCGCCGCCGAGGCCGTCGAGTTCTACAAGCGGGTCTTCGGCGCCACCGAGCGCATGCGGATGCCCCGGCCGGATGGCCGGATAGCACACTGCGAGCTGATGATCGGCGGGTCCGTGCTCATGCTCGGCGACCCGGCCCCCGAGGTCGGCTTCTTCGATCCGCAGGCCGTCGGCGGCACTCCGGTGAGCCTGCACGTCTACGTCCCCGACGCCGACGCCGCCTTCGTCACCGCCATGGAGCTGGGCGCCCGTGAGGTCGAGGCGGTGAGCCTGCGGTTCTACGGCGACCGCTCCGGCTGCTTCGTCGACCCGTGGGGACACCGCTGGACGGTGGCCACCCATGTCGAGGACGTCCCGCCCGACGAGATGGACCGCCGCATGGCAGGCCTGTTCGGCGAGTCCTGAGCCGGCAGGAATTCGGCAATCGCCGGTGCCCGTGCCCGATCCCCCTCATGTGATCGGCACGGCGCTCCGCGGCGGTTCCGGCAGTGTCAGCCGCGGGCGATGGCCTCGAAGACCGACGGGTCCACCAGGGTGGAGGTGTCGCCGAGTTCCCGGCCCTCGGCCACGTCGCGCAGCAGCCTGCGCATGATCTTGCCGCTGCGGGTCTTCGGCAGCTCGGAGACGATGAAGATGTCGCGTGGTTTGGCGATCGGTGAGATCTCCTTGGCCACGGTGTTCTTCAGCTCCGCGACGAGGGTCTCCTGATCGGCGGTGTCGTTGCCGGTGCGCAGGATCGTGAACGCCACGATGCCCTGTCCGGTGGTGGGGTCGCTCGCGCCGACCACGGCGGCCTCGGCGACGGCGGGGTGGGAGACGAGTGCGGATTCGACCTCGGCGGTGGAGATGCGGTGGCCGGAGACGTTCATGACGTCGTCGACTCGGCCGAGGACCCACAGGGCGTTGTCGGTGTCGATGCGGGCGCCGTCGCCGGCGAAGTACCAGCCTTGTTCGCGGTAGCGGTCCCAGTAGGTTTCGCGGTAGCGGTCCATGTCGCCCCAGATGCCGCGCAGCATCGACGGCCATGGTTGGTCGAGTACCAGGTAGCCGTTGGCGTCGGTGGTTTCGGGGTTGAGTGGGTTGGCGTCGTCGTCGACGACCTTGGCGCTGATGCCGGGCAGGGGTGTCATGGCGGCGCCGGGTTTGGCGTGGGTGGCGCCGGGCAGGGGGGAGATCATGATGGCGCCGGTTTCGGTCTGCCACCAGGTGTCGACGATGGGGGTGCGGTCTTTGCCGAGGGTGTGGCGGTACCAGCGCCAGGCTTCGGGGTTGATGGGTTCGCCGACGGAGCCGAGCAGGCGCAGGGTGGACAGGTTGTGGCTGTCGGGGATCTGGGCGCCCCATTTCATGAAGGTGCGGATGAGGGTGGGGGCGGTGTAGTAGATGGTGACGCCGTATTTTTCGATGATGTCGAAGTGGCGGTGTTCGGTGGGGGAGTTGGGGGTGCCTTCGTAGACGATCTGGGTGGTGCGGTTGGCGAGGGGGCCGTAGACGATGTAGGAGTGGCCGGTGACCCAGCCGATGTCGGCGGTGCACCAGTAGATGTCGTGGCCGGGTTTGTGGTCGAAGACGTAGTGGTGGGTGTAGGCGGTTTGGGTGAGGTAGCCGCCGCTGGTGTGCAGGATGCCTTTGGGTTTTCCGGTGGTGCCGGAGGTGTAGAGGATGAACAGGGGGTGTTCGGCGGGGAAGGGTTGGGCTCGGTGTTCGGGGGAGGCGTTGGTGACGGTGTCGTGCCACCACAGGTCACGGCCCTCGGTCCAGTCCACCTCGATGCCCGTGCGCCGCACCACCAGCACGTGCTCGACGGTGGAGGCGCCGTCGGTGAGGGCCTCGTCCACCGCCGCCTTCAGCGGTGCGGGGGTGCCGCGCCGCCACTGACCGTCGGTGGTGATCACCAGGCGCGCTCCCGCGTCGTCGATGCGCTGGCGCAGCGCGGTGGCGGTGAAGCCGGCGAAGACGACCGAGTGGGTCAGGCCGAGGCGGGCGCAGGCCAGCATGGACACGATGGCCTCGGGGACCATCGGCATGTAGATGGCGACCCGGTCGCCTGCGGTCAGGCCGAGTTCGGTGAAGTAGTTGGCGGC
>NZ_JARWRU010000398.1 GCF_029867845.1 Nocardia farcinica
CCCTCCGCTCCCCCCCGGTGTTTTTGGTGGGGGGGGGGGGGGGGGGGGGCGGGGCGGGGGGGGGGGGGGGGGGGGGGGGGGGGCGGGGCGGGGGGGGGGGGGGGGGGGGGGGCGGCCCCCCCCCCCCCCCCCCCCCCCCGCCCCCCCCCCCCCCCCGCCCCCCCCCCCCGCGCCCCCCCCCCCCCCCCCCCCCCCCCCCCCCCCCCCCCCCCGGGGGGGGGGCGGGCCCCCCCTCGTCTCGGTACTCTCGTCCCCATGGCGCAGCACACTGGTCTCCCGAGGCGCTACGCTTCGCCGCTCGTCCTCGGCGGCCCGTCCGCGACGAGCGCCCCGGCGGTCGATCCGGCCGGCCACGACCCCCAGCTCGCCGACCCCCAACTCGCCGACCCCCAGCTCGCCGAGGCCGTGCGACGGCTGGCCGCCCTGCTGGACGGCAGACGCGTCGCGGTCCTCACCGGCGCGGGCATCTCCACCGACAGCGGCATCCCCGACTACCGGGGCCCGGACTCCCCGCCCCGCAACCCCATGACCTACCAGCAATTCGTGGGCGACCCGGTGTTCCGGCAACGCTACTGGGCCCGCAACCACATCGGCTGGCGCAGCATGGACGCCACCCGGCCCAACGCGGGCCACCGCGCGCTGGCGGCACTGGAACGGCTCGGCATGGTCACCGGCATCATCACCCAGAACGTGGACCTGCTGCACACCAAGGCGGGCAGCAGACGGGTGATCGACCTGCACGGCACCTACGCCTGCGTGCGCTGCCTGGGCTGCGAGGCCAGGATGTCGCGCATGGCCCTGGCCGACCTGCTGGAGGCGGTCAATCCCGGTTTCGCCGACGCCGCGCACGCCACCGGCATCGAGGTCGCGCCCGACGCCGACGCCGTGATCGACGACACCCACACCTTCCGCATGGTCGACTGCCCGCACTGCGGCGGCATGCTCAAACCCGACATCGTCTACTTCGGCGAGAACGTCCCCAAGGACCGCGTCGCCGCCGCGTTCGCCCTGGTCGACGAGTCCGACGCCCTGCTCGTCGCCGGCTCCTCGCTGACCGTCATGTCCGGCCGCCGCTTCGTGCGCCACGCCGCCCGCTCCGGCCACCCGGTGGTGATCGTCAACCGCGGCCCCACCCGCGGCGACGACGTGGCGACCCTGCGCCTCGACACCGGCTGCTCCCCCGTCCTGAGCGCCTACGCCGCCCACCGCGCGCCCGCTCCCGCCTGACCGGACGCCCGCAGACCACCCCCCCCCGCCGCGATACACAAGCCCGGGGCGACGGTCAGGCTCCGGCCGCCGC
>NZ_JARWRU010000399.1 GCF_029867845.1 Nocardia farcinica
GGTGCCCGGCGCCGGGGGCTACCCCCTTCGCCGCGGGCGCGGGGGGGGCGCCCGCCGGCGGCGCGGGCGCGGCGTATCACCTCCACCTGCCCGGCCACGGCGGGGGTGGGCAACGATCCGCTGCGACCACCGTCGTTGCCGACCGCGACCGACTCGATGACGGCGTAGACCCGGTCGCCTTCGGCCATCGCGTCGGCCAATGGACGCAGCACCACGGCGCAGAAGCCGTCGCTGCGCACGAAGCCGTCCGCAGCGGTCGTCGCGAACTTGCACCTGCTGTCGGCGGCGAGCATGCCGGAGCGGTAGAAGGACAACGTCTCCAGCGGATCCAGAATCAGATTCGACGCCGCAGCCAGGGCTATCGAGCAGTGACCGAGCGCGAGGTTGTCGATCGCGACCGCGACGGCGGACAGGCCGGAGGAGCACGCGGTGTCGATGGTGATCGAGGGGCCCGTCACACCGAAGACATGCGAGATCCTGCCCGACAGGCCGCTGCCCGTGTTGCCGACATTGGCCATGGCATCCGACCCGGCGTCGCCGCGCACGCTGTGCCAGTAGTCGCGGGTGATGTAGCCGCTGACCACACCGGTGCGGTGACGCTGCAGATAGTCGAGGGTGAAGCCCGCGTCGGCGACCGCCTCGAAGGCGGTTTCGAGCACTATCCGCTGCTGCGGATCCATCAGCTGCGCCTCACGGGCGGAGATGCCGAAGGCGGTGCTGTCGAACGACTCCCAGTCCCCGACGAATCCGCCGGTGCGGCAGATCTTCTCGAAGCGGGGGTCGTCGATGTCGTGTGTGCTCAGATGCCTTTCCCGGTTCGGTGGCGCGGTCGCGATGACGTCCGCGCGCCGATGTGTCATCTCCCAGACTCCCGCCGGGCCGTGTGCGCCCGGCAGGCGCGCGCCGATCCCGACGACGGCGATCCGCTGATCCCGTCGTTGCATCGCATCTCTCATTTCCGTCGGGTCGCCGACGCGCTCGCCTCGTCGAGCAGGGCTCCACCGGGGCAGCAGCTGACGGCGTGTCGTATCAGTTCCGGGTCGCAGGCCCGGGCGGCGGACTCGTCGATCACCACCAACCCGTGCTCGTCCTGGTCGAACACCGCGGGGGCGATCAACACGCACATGCCCGCCCCGCAGCAGCGGCTCCGGTCCGCGCGTATCACGGTCGGCCCACGCGCCGGACGACCAGCCGGGTCAGGCCGTGCACGATGGTGTCGGTCTTCATCTCGAAGCCGACCAGTGCCAGTTCGTCGTAGCGCTCCAGGAACGACTCCAGGGCGACGACGAGTTCGACACGGGCCAGTTGCTGCGCCACGCACTGGTGGACGCCGAAACCGAAGGCGAGATGACCGCGGTCGCCGCGCCGCAGGTCGAGCACATGCGGATCCGGGAACCGCGCCGGATCGAAGTTGGCCGCGGGCAACGAGACGGTGACCGTCTCCCCGGCCGCGATCACCTGGCCGCCGAGTTCGACGTCCTTCAGCGCGGCGCGGGAGATGCCGTACTGGATGATGGAGAAGAACCGGAGGAACTCCTCGACAGCGTCGGCGACGGCGGCGTCGTCACCGCTGATGGCGTGCGCCGCAGCCGGATCACGCAGCAGATGCAGGCAGCTCAGCGCGATCATGTTGGTGGTGGTCTCGTGGCCCGCGGTGTAGAGCTGGAAGGCCACACTGGTCATCTCGGCGTCGTCGAGCGTGCCGTCGAGAATCATGTTGGTGATGAATCCGGGTGCGTGGTCGGCCCGGCGCCTGCGAACCACCTCGCCGAGTTCGTCGAAGATCCGGCCGAACATCGCGCGCACCTGGTCTGCTGTGGATTCCAGCGACAGCATCTGCTCCAGGCATCGGGCGAGGGTGTGGCTGACCGATTCCTCGACGCCGAGCAGTTCGGTGATCACCAGCGCGGGCAGCGGCGAGGCCAGCCCGGAGACGAGGTCGAACTGATCGCCCTCGCAGGCGTCGAACAGGGCGGCGGCCCGGCCGGCGATGCCGGATCGCAGTTTGCGCATCTCGCCCAGTCGCAGGGCCGCGGCGACGATGCGCCGGTAGTGCGTGTGATCCGGCGGGTCCATGCCGACGAACATGCCCGGCCGTTCCTCCGGTGGCTGACCGTCACCGATGGCCTCGTGGATGGCCGAGTGCCGCAGATCCGGGCGGGAACTGAATTCCGGCATGGTCAGCACTCGGCGGCACAGGTCGAAGTCGGTGACGATCCAGCCGAGGTGCCCGCCGGCGTAGCGCAGACGGTGGACCGGGCCCTTCGCGGCGAGTTCGGCCAGGCCGGTGGGCAGATCGAAGACTCCGGTCCGGCCGCGGGGGATGGTGGGAATGTGTTCGTTCATGACTTGTCCCCGATCTCGGTGAGAGTGCGTGCCAGCGTGTCGATCAGCGCCCGTGCGCGATCGTCGGGAAATTCGGCGGGGTGCGCGATGAGGTGGATGGTGACCGCGCCGTCCGCCGGGTGCTCGTTGACCGCGATCATCGGCAGGGCTGGGATGGCGCATCCCGGCAGCACCAGGACGCGTTCGGCGTCGGCGAGGCGCGCGAAGCGCCGTGCCGCGCCCCTGGCGTTGGAAACGACGAGGTCGGCGGGCGGGTTGTGCTCGGGCAGATAGCGGAGGCCGTCGCGAAACGGCTCAGCGGGCACCGCGGATTCGAGTTGATCGAGCAGGTCGTCGTCACACCTCTTGGCGGCGGCCACGACCTCGGCGGTCGTCGCGGCGCCACCGGCCCCCCGGAGCAGCGCGCCGTGACGGCAAATGCCGCCCACGCGTGGGGGGACCGCGCTGTCGCCGAGGAAGACCCGGCAGTCCACCGGGACGCCGACCGACAGCGCGTCGTCGGTGAGGAACGACGCGGCCGCGGTGACGATCACGCCGGTCAGTGAGACGCCCGCCGCGGCGCATCCGGCGTCGACGGACGCCATCCGCGCCGCAGAGAGGTGGAGGCCGACCGGTCGCGCCGGGGGGAGGTCCGGTGCGGTTGCCTCGGCATAGAAGGCGCCGACACGATGTCGGTCGTGTTCGGCCGTCGCCGCCTGGAACGCCTCCTCGGCGGTGACCGGCCACCGGCGGGCATCGTCGGTGGCGATCGATTCGGCGCGCGGCTGGATGCCGAGCAGGCCCACCAGATGGTCGGTGACCGAGAGGATGCCGGTGACATCGCACAGGGCGTGATGCAGCCTGCCGCGTATGCGCACCGCACCGGTCCGGCTCCGTTGAACCGCGAAGGCCGACAGATCGGCCTCGACGGTGACGGTGTCGCCGTCGATGTCCACCCGTGCTCGTTCCCGCGAGGTCTCCAGCACGAACCCCACCGGCGTGCGCCGCACCTTCGCCCCCAGCGCGGGGAACTGCTCGTAGAGCAGCGCGAGGGCGTCGGCCGCGGGCACGGTCGCCGGCGCGGGCAGTTCGACGTCGACGTCGGTCTGCCAGTCCAGGTATGCGTGGAACACCTCGCTCGGCGCCAGCGGCCGCGTCATCGCTCGGCCTCCGTTCGCACGGTTGCCCGCCGGGTGGCGGCCGCCACGGCGCCGGGGATGATCGTGGCCAACGGTCTGCCACCGGGATGTTCGGCCACAGCCGAATCGATGTGCACGGCGGTGAGCATCTCCGCGACGACGACCCACATCATCTGCCAGGCGTACTGTTCCCCGACACAATGCCGGGGCCCGAGCCCGAAGGGGGTGTAGGCGCCTCGGGTGACGGGGCAACCGTCCGCGGCGAAGGTGTCCGGGGTGAACACCTCGCCCGCGCGGAAGTGCCTGCGGTCGCGATGCATCGCCCACGGGCTGTACATGACTTCGGTGCCCGCCGGAATCGGAATCCCGCGCAACTCGGTGTCCTCGGCGGCGCGCCGGGAGATCACCAGAATCGGCTGGCGGCAGCGCAACAGCTCCGACAGCACTCGCGAGAGCAGCGGAACCTCCGACAGGTCGGGCCCGTATTCGACGCCACGACCACGGGCCGCGGTCACCTCCTCACGGAGGGCGTCCTGCAGGGCTGGGTCGGCGGCCAGTTCGACCACCAGCCAGGACATCGCCGTGGCCGCCGTCTCCGCGCCCGCCATGGTGACGGCGACGATCTGGTCGGCCATCTCCTCGGCGGTCAGTGGCCTGCCCTCGTCGTCGCGGACCGTCCGCATCACCGAGATCAGGTCGAGCCTGCCGGAGTCCGCCGAATGGGGGCGGTCCATGGCGGAGGTGATGGCGGCGCGCAGGCGCTCCATGGCCCGGTCGTGGGCACGATTGCGCGCGGTCGGTATCGCGAGGTACCAGTTGGGCACGACGGTGCGGAACATGATGGCCTCGAGGACGAGACCGAGCCACTCGTGGATGTCCTGGAACTCCGAGGAGCCGATCTCGGCGCCGAACATCGTGGCCGCGAGGATGCGGAAGGTCATCCGGTGCAGCGCGCCGTCGATGTCGAGCTCGGGCGTCCAGCGTTGCAGTTCCTCGGTGACCACGCCGACCATCAGCTCCCGCAGGCCGAGCACGTGATCGCGCTTGAAGAACTGGTCGAGATAGTCGCGCTGTCGCCGGTGCTCCGCGCCGTTGGCCAGCACGACGCCGTTGCCCGCGAGTGGTCGCACCCGGTCGTAGAACACACCCTTCTCGAAGTGCCCGCGCCGATCGACGAGCAGATCGTTGACCAGCAGCGGATCGGTCACCAGCACGAGGTCCTTGCCGAAGGCGGTGTACACGTGCAGATCCGCGGTGTGGTTGTGCTCGGCCACCCAACCGAGCGGATCGCGGGCAAGCCCGATGATCTCGCGGATCAGCCCGAGACCGGAGTGGACTCGGGTGTCGAATCCGGCCGCCCGCTCACGCCAGTCCCGCGGCGACGAGGTCGCGGTAGGACCGGTCGGTGAACTCTGTGCTCCCGTGCTGGAGCCGAACAACCTGGGGATACCGGCCATCCCACCGATGCCTTTCTCCGTTGTAGCGTGTCGTGCGGTAGGACCAGTCGACGTTGCCGCACATCATGTTCCAGAGCAGTGCGCCGTAGACGCTGACCGCGTGGTCGGCTCCGAGCGTGTCGAAGGTCTCGTGCAAGGTGTGGCGGAAGGCGTTCTCACAACGTGTCACCTCGAGACCGACCCGGTCGAAGGCTTCCTGGACACCGATGGCCTCACCGAGCATCAGCGTCGCCACCGCGTTGACGGTGTCGTCGGCATCCGCCTCGGCGCGGAACGAGAACAGGTCGTTGGCCAAGGCGATGTGGTCAAGGGCGTACCCGACCATGCGCGCGCGCAGTTCCTCGGCGAGCGGTTCGTCGGGGAAGGGAGGCGCGAGAGCTTCTCCGAGCGCGAAATACATGCCCATGCCGACGCTGTTGCGCCGCATCCGCAGATAGGCGTCGAAGTCGTAGACCTCGGGGGAATTGCGGTAGCGGACTTCCTCCACACAACCGAGGAAGAACCGCTCCACCTCGTGGTGGAAGGACTTCCACACCGTATCGCTCACGTAGGCGCGCAGAGTGGCCAGACACTCGTGCAGCGGCTTGAACCAGATCGTCAGTTCCTCGTCGGCCGGACTGCCTGCGCCGCGACCGTCGAAGGGGACGCCATCGAGGTGGACGCCGTCGAACAGGACGTCGATGGCCGCCTTCATCCGTGCGGCGTAGGCGGGATCGCGGCCGAGCCGGTCCTTGTCGACCAGCGCGTTGTCCAGAATGGACAGGTACTCGGTGTAGCGCGAGGCCGCGACGAGGAAGTCGTACGGTGCTGTCGGCAGTACCAGGATCGTCCACAGCGACGCCCGCTCGGCGAGCAGGGCCGCCAGCTCCGGCCGCGGGAGCAGATCCGACAGACCGCGCAGGCACCACTCGTGGCTTTCGGCCACCAATCGCTCGGCGTCGTCGCGCTCCAGTGCGGGCAGGCAGTGGGCGAACGGGGGCAGCAGGACGTGACTGCCCGCCCATTCGGCGGTGAGATTCTCGGCCATGGCTCACGCGCTTTCGTCCAGGGAGATGGGAAAGGTGTCGTGCGGATCGATCTCGCGCTCGACAGCACGCACGGTGCGATCGTCCAGTCCCGCCGCGACCAGTGCCGCACGTGCCCGATCGAGCAGCGCCAGCAGCTCACCGGTGATGTGCTCCCGGTGCACCTCGACCACGTTGCGGTAGCGGGCCAGCTCACGCTCGGTCCCGTCGGGGCGGCCGTAGACCTCGGCGAGGATTCGGCGCTCCGCCGGGGTAGCCGCGGTCTCGAGGATCTGGCGCAGCAGGGTGGCCTTGCCGGTGCGCAGATCGTCCAGCGCGTTCTTGCCGGTGATCGCGGGGTCGAGGACCACCTCGTTCAGATCGTCGAGCAGTTGGAACGCCTCGCCGTATGCCGCGCCCGCCTCGAGCAGTGGCGGGATCCGGTCCTCGTCGGCTTCGGCGCATCGCGCGGCGAGGATCAGCGGCGCGATCACGGTGTACCAGGCGGTCTTGTTCACCGACATCGCGCGGACGGACGCCCGGTCGACGCTCGTGCGCCGGTGCTCGAGCAGCGAGTCCTGGAACTCACCGATGACGGTGCGCAGCTGGGCTTCCTGGAAGAAGCCCGAGATGCGCCGTCGCAGCGGCCCGTCGATGCGGTCGATGGACCGGGCGCACAGGACCAGCAGCACGTCCCCGCCGAGTAGTCCCGCCGCCACCCCGAGCGGCAGCGAGACGACGGAACTCGGCTCCGCAGGTGGTGCCGCGCCGGCTGTCGGTGTGACCGTCGTGGTCTCCGCCACCTCGTCCCAGCCGATGTGGAACGCCGGGTGGTTACGCCGCACCGGACTGTCGTCGATGATGTCGTCGTGGATCAGGGCGGAGGCGTGGAACAGTTCGAGGGCGGCGCACGCGTGCCCGAGGGCGGTCAGACCGCGGTGGTCGTCGGCCCGCATGCCCGCGAGGATGTGACCGGCGACCCGGGTTCGGCGCATACTGCCGAACCGCATCACATAGTCGTCGAGCCGGCGGGAGAAGGTGAGCACCTCGCCCGCCTGGCCGTGCGCGGCGCGTGAGAGCGTGTCGAACTCGGCCATCAGCTCCGCCACATTGGCCCGGACCCGCTCGGCCAGCGCGTTCGCGCTCGCCTGGCTGCTCATCGGGCCACCACACTGGTCAGGCGAACCGGCAGGTCGCCGGGGACGAGTGCGCCCATGGCGGCGGGCGGGACGGTCTGTCCCGGCTGCAACGAGAGCTGATAGCGCTGCAGGATGTTGATCAGCGCGATGGAGATCTCGATCCAGGCGAAGTGTTCGCCGATGCAGTTGCGCACCCCGGCGCCGAAGGGCAGGAAGGCGGTGCGTGGATACTTGCGCCTGCCGTCGAGCCAGCGGTCGGGCTGGAAGGAGTCCGGGTCGTCGTAGACCTTCTCGTCCCGCTGGATCGCGTAGACGGAGTAGAAGACCTGGGTCCCCGCCGGGAGGGTGAAGCCGCCGAGTTCGGTGGTCTGCAAGGTGCGTCTGCCCAGGGCCCACACCGGCGGATACAGCCTCAAGGCCTCCTTGACCACCGCCTGCAGCAGAGGTAGTCGTCCGATGGCCCGGACGTTGTTGTCGGTGCCGAGATCGGCGCCGGCCACCTCGGCGCGGACCCGCTCCTGGATCTCCGGGTGCTCGGCCAACAGGTAACACGACCAGGCCATGCCGCTCGGGGTGGTCTCCGAACCGGCTGTCAGGAAGGTCAGGAACTCGTTGAGGATCTGCGCCCGGTCGTTGTCGCGCCGGGTGATCTCGTCCTCGGTGCCGGTGAGCACGTCCATCAGGTCGTCGCGTGCCCCCGCCGCGCGTTCGGCCGCGAGCCGCTGGTCGACCAGCCGGTCTCCGAGTGCGCGCAATTCGGCGATCGCCGAGTAGAAGGCACGGTTCTCGGGCGTGGGGATCGTGTCGAACAATCTCGGCGGAAGGGCGCCGCGTTTCTCGATACCGGCGATCACGATCGGCATCTTGGCGCGGACGAGTTCGACGTCCTGGTCCGACATGACGGTCGAGAACAGGGTGTCGATGACGACTCTGGTGGCCAGCCGGTAGAACTCCGGGTAGAGCTCCACCACCTCCTTGTCCCGCCACGACTCGACCATCGCCGTGCTGTAGCCGTGCATGGCGTCCACATAGTCGTCGATGGAGGGCTTGTTGAACATCGGCTGCATGAGCCTGCGCTGACGGAGGTGGAAATCGCCCTCCGCCAACAGGACTCCATTGCCGAGCATGGCCCTGGCGCGCTCGTACTGGATGCCCTTGTCGTACTTCTTGGCGTCGGTGACCAGGATCTGGTAGAGCAACTCGTGATCGGAGATCAGGCAGGCATCCGTC
>NZ_JARWRU010000400.1 GCF_029867845.1 Nocardia farcinica
GTCGGCCTTGCCGCCTGCGGCCCCGGCGTCCGCCTTCGCGTCGCCGGAATCCTTGCCTGCGTCGTCGGTGGCGTCGGTGGCGGCGGTGGCATCGGTGGCGGCGGTGGCGGCGTCGGAATCGGAAACGGCCTCGGCGGCCTCTTCGGACGCGGCCTTCCCGTCCTCGTCGTCGAGGGCCGCCTTCTCCTCCCCCGGGACGGGGGTGTTCGCCTCGGCCCCGGCCGCGCGCAGGGCCGACAGCTGCCACGGCCACGGGCGCGGGGTGGCTCCGGGGGCCAGCCTGCTCGGATGCTCACGCCCCTTGGTCGCGAACGCGAAGTAGGCCACGGCGGCGAGGAACACCAGCGCGGAGGTGAAGTTGTTGATGCGGATGCCGAAGATCTCGGTGGCCTCGTCGTCACGCATCAGTTCCACGAAGAAGCGGCCGAAGCAGTAGCCGGCCACGTAGAGCGCGAACAGGCGGCCGTGGCCGATGCGCAGGCGCTTGTCGATCTGCACGAGCAGCACCACCACGAGCACGTTCCACAGCAGCTCGTAGAGGAAGGTGGGGTGGACGATCTTCTCCACCACACCGTTGGAGACCCCTGCCATCGCGTCCGGGTTGCCCTCGGCGTCGAAGCGCGGATAGATCTCCAGCCCCCACGGCACGGTGGTCTCGCGACCGTAGAGCTCCTGGTTGAACCAGTTGCCGAGGCGGCCGATGGCCTGGGCGAGCAGCACGGGCGGGGCGATGGCATCGCCGAAGGCGGGCAACGGGATCCGATAGATGCGGCAGGCAATCCAGGCGCCGATGCCGCCGAGGAGGACCGCGCCCCAGATACCCAGGCCGCCCTGCCAGATGTAGAGGGCCTCGATCGGGCGCGCGCCCTCGCCGAAGTATTTCTCCCAGTCCGTGGCCACGTGGTAGAGCCTGCCGCCGACCAGACCGAAGGGCACCGCGAACATCGCCACGTCGAGCACCGTGCCCTCGCGGCCGCCGCGCGCCTGCCAGCGCCGCTCGCCCCACCAGATGGCGACGATGATGCCCAGGATGATGCACAGGGCGTAGGCGCGCAACGGAAACGGCCCGAGGTTCCACACACCCTGCGCGGGGCTGGGAATGTAGGCCAGCACATCGCTTCGTAAGGTCACGAGGCCACCGTAGTCGAGACGCTGTGCCGCAGGCGATCCGGCCGGTTGCCCGGCCGGTGCGGCTCCGGGGAGACCAGCCGGAACCGGCTCAGGAGGCGACGGTCGCCGAACGCACGCCCTCGGCCAGTTCGGCGGTCAGCGCGCGCACCGCGTCCAAGCCCTCGCCCGCCGCGCTGACCAGTGCGGAGCCGACGATGACGCCGTCGGCGAAGGAGGCGATCTCGGCGGCCTGGGCGCCGTCGCGCACGCCGAGACCGACGCCGATCGGGATGTCGGAGTGCGCCCTGATACGCGCGCACAGCGCGGGCGCGGCCGAGGAGACCACGTCACGCGCACCGGTGACGCCCATGGTGGAGGCGGCGTAGACGAAGCCGCGGCTGGCCTCGAGCGTCTTCACCAGACGCTCCTCGGTGGACGAGGGCGCGACCAGGAAGATGCGGTCGAGATTGTGGGTCGCCGAGGCGATGAACCACTCATCGGCTTCCTCGGGGATGAGATTGGGGGTGATCAGGCCCGCGCCGCCCGCGGACTCCAGATCGCGCGCGAAGCGGTCCACGCCGTAGGCCAGCACCGGATTCCAGTAGGTCATCACCACGGCCTGACCGCCCGCGTCGGCGACGGCCTGCACGACCTTGAACACGTCGCGCACCCGCACGCCCCCGCGCAGCGCCTGCTCGGCGGCGGCCTGGATGGTGGGGCCGTCCATCACCGGATCGGAATAGGCCACGCCCACTTCGATGATGTCGCAGCCGGATTCGACCATCGCCCGCACCGTGGCGATCGAGGCGTCGAGATCGGGATAGCCCGCGGGCAGGTAGCCGATCAGCGCGGCGCGGTGTTCGGCGCGCGCGGTGGCGAAGGTGTTGGCGAGACGGGACTGCTGGCTCACTGGTCGGACTCCTTGCCGGTGTCGGTCTGCGCGGGATCGGGCGCGGCTTCGTCGAACAGACCGAACCAGCGGGCGGCGGTGTCCATGTCCTTGTCACCGCGGCCGGACAGATTGACCAGAATGATCGCGCCCTCGCCGAGCTCGCGGCCCAGCTTCAGCGCGCCCGCCACCGCGTGCGCGGACTCGATGGCGGGGATGATGCCCTCGCTGCGGCTGAGCAGCAGCAGCGCGTCCATCGCCTCGGTGTCGGTGATCGGCCGGTACTCGGCGCGGCCGATGTCCTTGAGCAGCGCGTGTTCGGGGCCGACGCCCGGGTAGTCCAGTCCGGCGGAGATGGAATGGCTCTCGATGGTCTGGCCGTCCTCGTCCTGCAACAGGTACGAGTAGGCGCCCTGGAAGGCGCCGGGGGTGCCGCCGGTGAAGGTGGCGGCATGGCGGCCGGTCTCCACACCGTCGCCCGCGGCCTCGTAGCCGACCAGGCGCACGCCGGGATCGTCGAGGAAGGCGTGGAAGATGCCGATGGCGTTGGAGCCGCCGCCCACGCAGGCCGCGACCGCGTCGGGCAGCCTGCCGGTGAGCGCGCGCACCTGTTCGCGAGCCTCCAGGCCGATGATGCGCTGGAAGTCGCGCACCATCATCGGGAACGGATGCGGGCCCGCGGCGGTGCCGAAGCAGTAGTAGGTGTCCTCGGCGTTGGTGACCCAGTCGCGCAGCGCCTCGTTGATGGCGTCCTTGAGGGTCTCGGAGCCGCTGGACACGGCCACCACCTCGGCGCCGAGCAGGCGCATGCGCGCCACGTTCAGCGCCTGGCGGGCGGTGTCGACCGCGCCCATGTAGATCACGCAGTCCAGGCCGAGCAGCGCGCAGGCGGTGGCGGTGGCCACGCCGTGCTGGCCCGCGCCGGTCTCGGCGATGACACGCTTCTTGCCCATGCGCTTGGCCAGCAGCACCTGGCCGAGCACGTTGTTGATCTTGTGCGAGCCGGTGTGGTTGAGGTCCTCGCGCTTGAGCACGATGCGCGCGCCGCCCGCGTGCTCGGCCAGCCGGGTGCACTCGAAGACCGGCGACGGGCGGCCGGTGTAGTCGCGCTGGAGGCGGTCGAGCTCGTCGAGGAAGGTGCGGTCCGAGCGGCACTTCTCGTAGTCGGCGGTGACCTCCTCGATCACCGCCATCAGCGCCTCGGGGACATGCCTGCCGCCGTAGACGCCGAAGTGGCCGCCGTGATCGGGTTCGTGCGCGCTCGGATGGGCGACGCCGTCACTGGCCTTGGGCAGTTGCATCGACGTCATCAGCGCCCCCTCCGGGCAGGCTTCGGGCATGAGGGATGGGTACCCGCGGTCACCAGTTCCGACACCGCGGCACGTGGATCGCCGCTGGTCACCAGGCCCTCGCCGACGAGAACGGCGTCCGCGCCCGCGCCCGCGTAGGCCAGCAGGTCGGCGGTGCCCCGGATGCCGGACTCGGCGACCCGGATCACCTCGGTGGGCAGGCCGGGGGCGATGCGCGCGAACACGTCGCGGTCGACCTCGAGGGTCTTGAGGTTGCGCGCGTTGACACCGATGACCGAGGCGCCCGCCTCCAGCGCGCGGTCGGCTTCCTCCTCGGTGTGCACCTCGACCAGGGCGGTCATGCCCAGCGACTCGGTGCGGTCGATGAGCGAGGCGAGCACGTCCTGTTCGAGGGCGGCCACGATCAGCAGGATCACGTCGGCGCCGTGCGCGCGGGCCTCGTGGATCTGGTACGGGCCGACGACGAAGTCCTTGCGCAGGATCGGGATGTTCACCGAGGCGCGCACGGCGTCGAGGTCGTCGAGCGAGCCGCCGAAGCGCCTGCCCTCGGTGAGCACGCTGATCACGCGCGCGCCGCCGTCGGCGTACGCCTTGGCGAGCGAGGCCGGATCCGGGATGTCGGCGAGCGCGCCCTTGGAGGGACTGGCCCGCTTGACCTCGGCGATGACGCCGATGCCGTCCTCCAGAAGAGCGGCCCGAGCATCGAGGGGCGCGGGAGCCTTCGCCGCGGCCGCCTTGATGGACGCGAAATCCAGGCTGGCTTCACGAGCGGCCACGTCCGCGCGAACCCCGTCGAGAATCGAGTCGAGTACCGTCATCTGGCTCGAATCCTTTCCTGGGAGACGCCACTTGCTGCCTGAGAATCCCCCAAGGCGCCGTCTCACCGATGTTGACAAAGAATAAATGGCCGGTCATCCCGTCCGGGCGGCGGGGTGGCAGGGATCTGTGTGTGCCGCGTTCGGTAACCTGCATCACCCCGCGCGCGGGCGGCGGGCGCACGGGCGAGGCGGACGGCGCCGCCTCAGCGAGCCCGGCCCGGCGGCCCCTCGCCGCCGTGCGGATCGTCCTCGGTGGGGTCCTCCCCCGCGTCGAGAGCGCCCCAGAGCACCCGCTCGGACAGCCCGCCCTCCCCCGTCGCGCCGCCGCGGCCGTCCCGGCCCT
>NZ_JARWRU010000401.1 GCF_029867845.1 Nocardia farcinica
GTGCCGGTCCGCCGGGAGGCGGGGCCGCGAAAGCCGGTGCGGGGGCGGCCGGTGGCGGCGCGAAGGCCGGGGCCGCGCCGTGGACCGGAGGCGCGCCCTCGGCGAAGCCCGGCCAAGCCCGTTGCTCCTGCTGCCACTTCCGCAGCGCGGAGTCGATGAGGGTGTGCACCGCCAGCTGCACACCGCCCCACTGCTCGCTGCCGGTGATCTGCCCCTCCACCGTCGCGCCGAGCCCGAGCGGGACGGCCACGAACTGGCGGACGGTGCCCTTGCCGGAGTTGATGCCGTCCAGCCAGGGCTGTTCCGGCAGCGGCACGTAGTTCTGCGGTTTGCGGACCAGCGTGTCCGACCACGGCTTGCCGGAGATCGCGCACACCTTCCCGATGCCGACCTTCAGCGCGGCGGGCGCGGCCGCCGAGAACCGCAGCCACATGGCTTCGCGCTGGTACACCGGCAACATCACCCCGCCCCGCTCCCGCCACTGCGCCGGAACGGTGCGCGGATAGTCGGCCACGCGCCGCAGCGGAAAAGTGCCTAGCCCGGGCGGCAACGGGAAGGTGCCCTTCTCGGGCAGGCGCAGGGTGCGGATGAAGGTCACCCGGACGCCGTCCGTCAGTTCCAGGGAATCGTCCACCAGCCTCGTCTGCGAGCCCACTGTTCCGCCTCTCCGCGCGCGGAACCGGTTCGATCGATCCGCTCGCCCCCGTGCGCGCCCGCGGGCCGGACGCTGCCCATGGTGCCCGGGGAAACGGGGCGTCGCAACGAATTCGGGGCGTCCCCGCGCCGCAGCACGCGCGAGGTGCGCACCGGGGCGGCGGCCCCAGGGGCGCCCGGTCCGCCCCGGCCGCGGCGACGCGCATGAAACCGCAGGTCAGGGGAAGTCCACAGGCGTCCGCGCTCTACGATGACCCCGGCACGCCCCGCTGTTTCGTCACCGGCCCGAGCACACCGCGCTGGAGGAGTTGAGGTCCATGGTCCGTCGGCTCGTGCCAGGGGTGATGGTCGTGGCGGCGCGGACCCGTCCGGCCGCTGTCGTGTCGTCGGCCGTTGCCGTGTCGCTGGCCGCGGGGGTGTTGCTCGCCGGGGCGCCCGGCCCCCGGCCCGGGGCCCCCCCCCCGGGCCGGCCCCCCCCCCGCGCCCGGGCCGGGGGGGCGGGGTT
>NZ_JARWRU010000402.1 GCF_029867845.1 Nocardia farcinica
CGCCGCCCCCCCCCCCCCCCCCCGCCGCGGGGGCCCCCCCCCCGCGGCCGCCCGCCGCGGCGCGCCGCCGCCCCCCCCCCCCCCCCCCCCCCCCCCCCCAGCGGTGTGCTCACTCGGGCGCGTAGCCGAGGATGCCCTTGATCTCCAGGTAGTCGTGGAAACCGAATTCGCCCCACTCCCTGCCGTTTCCGCTCTTGCGGTAGCCCCCGAAGGGGCACCCGAAGTCGAAGGCGCTGTTCACCGAGACCCAGCCCGCCCTGATGCGGCGGGCCAGCGCGCGCGCCACCTCGAGGTCGGCGCCGCAGATGTTGGCCGCGAGACCGTACTCGGTGTCGTTGGCGATCTCGACGGCGTGGTCGAGATCGTCGTAGGCGATGATCGACAGCACCGGACCGAAGATCTCCTCGCGGGCGATGGTCATGTCGTTGGTGACGTCGGCGAACACCGTCGGCTTGACGTAGTAGCCGCGGTCGAGCCCCTCCGGCCGGCCGGTGCCGCCCGCGACCAGGGTGGCGCCCTCGTCGATGCCGCGCCGGATGAGCCCCTGGATCTTGTCGAATTGCCGCTTCGACACCACCGGGCCGATCGCCACCTCGCCGGTGGGATCGCCGACGGTGGTCGCCGCCGCCGCGGCGCGCGCGGCCTCGACGACCTCGGTGAGGCGGGCGCGGGGCACCAGCAGCCGCGACAACGCGCTACAGGTCTGGCCCGAGTTGTTCATCATCCCAGCGACGGCGATGCCGACATTGGCGAGCAGTTCCTCGTCGTCGAGCACGATGTTCGGGCTCTTGCCACCGAGTTCCTGGGTGACCCGCTTGACGCTCGGCGCGGCCGCGCGCGCCACCTCGACACCCGCCCGGGTGGAGCCGGTGAACGAGATCAGATCCACATCGGGGTGGGCCGACAGCGGCGCGCCCGCGCCCGGGCCGTCGCCGTGCACGAGATTGAACACGCCGGCGGGAACGCCCGCGGCGTCGAGGATCTCGGCGAAGATCTGCGCGGAGAACGGGGTCTGCTCGGACGGCTTGAGCACCACCGTGCAGCCGGTGGCCAGCGCGGGGAACACCTTGACCGCGATCTGGTTCAACGGCCAGTTCCACGGGGTGATCAGCCCGCACACGCCGATCGGCTCCTTGATCACCAGGGTCGCGCCGCGCTGCTCCTCGAACGGATAGTTCTCCAGAATGCCGAGGGCGGTGGCCAGGTGGCCCGCGCCGAGGTCGACCTGGAGTCCGCCCGCCAGCGCGGCCGGCGCGCCCATCTCGGCGGTGAGCGCGGCGGCCAGATCGCCGCGGCGGCGCTCGTACTCCGCGCCGATGGCACGCAGCAGGGCCAGCCGGTCGGGCACCGAACTCGCCGACCAGGCCGGGAAGGCGGTGCGGGCGGCGGCGACCGCGCGGTCGATGTCGGCGGCCGAGCCCGCCGCGACCGTGCCGTGCAACTCCTCGGTGGCGGGGTTGACCACCTCGAAGGTCGCGGAGGTGGCGGGATCGACCCATTTGCCACCGATGTAGAAGGTGGAGATCGTGCGCGGGGAGGTGGATGCCATGACTACTGTGTCCCTTCGGCGTACCAGGTGCGGAATTCGTCGTAGGACGGCATCTCCTCGGAATTGGCCTTCGGATCGACGGCCACATGGATGACGCCCACTTTTCCGCTGGCGTAGGCGCGTTTGACCGCGGGTGCGATGTCCTCGTCGCGTTCGACGTACTCGCCGTGGCAGCCGAAGCCCTCGGCGACCCTGTCGAGGCGGGTCGCGGTGCTCCAGTGCGTGCCCGTCTCACGCGAGCCCTGGCCGAAAGTGCGCTTGTAGACACCGACTTCCAGGCCCCAGGCGTAGTCAACGGCGACCACGCAGACCAGGGGCAGGTTCAACCGGGCCGCCGTCTCCAGTTCCGCGATCTGGAACTGGAACGAGGAGTCGCCGGTGATCAGCATGACCGGCCGCCGGCGTCCCTCGGCGACCGAGGCGCCGACGGCGTAGGGCAGGCCGGTGCCGAGATGGCCGAAGTTCTGGTTCCAGATCACGTCGTGCGGCTTGGCCTGCGAGTAGGTCCAACCGAAGATGGTGGTGGCGCCGCCGTCGCGGACCATGATGCCGTCGGCGGGAAAGGCCCTGGTTGCCTCGACGATCAACCGGGCCGGGTGCACGGGGGAGCGGCCCGACGGCGCGGTCTCGGCGAGTTCGGCCAGCCGGGCCGCGTCCTGTTCGATCCAGCGCGCCAGCACCGGGGTCGGGGTGCGCGGGGTGTCGCGCAGCGCCTCGGTCAGCTGGGGGACCACCGCGCGCAGGTCGCCGACGAGCGGGACGTCGATCGGCCGGTTCACCCCGATCGCGGCCGGGTCCTGTTCGATCAGGATCCATTTCCGGTTCGCCTCGTTGGCCGACCAGTGCCTGCCGCGCCCGTAGTGCACCGGCTCGCCGAGTTCGGTGCCGATGGCCAGGCACAGGTCGGAGGCCACCACGGCCTCGACGGCGGAGGGGGAGAAGCCGTAGGGGAAGGTGCGGTCCTCCAGCCCCTCGATGTAGGAGGTGCCGCCGGAGGTCTGGACGACCGGGCAGGCCATCAGCTCGGCCAGTGCGCGCACCGCGGCGCCGGCGCGGGTGGTGTGCACGCCGTGACCGGCCAGCAGCACCGGCTGTTTCGCGGCGCGGACGAGCTCGGCGGCCTCGGCGATCCGGTCGGCGCCCGCGGTCTGCCCGACCAGCCGGTATCGGTGCGGCGGCAGCGGGTCGGGCACGTCGAGGTCTTCGAGGATGACGTGCGAGGGGTATTCGATGTAGACCGGGCCCGGCGTGCCGGTCAGCGCCCTGCGCAGGCCCTCGCGGAGGATCTCGTCGGTCTGGTCGGCGTATTCGATGCTGGCGCTGTACTTCACCGACGGCTCGAACAGCTCGGCTTGTTTGACGAACTGGATGCGGCCGCGCCGGACCCGCTGCTCGGTGATGCGGGCGCGCTGGCCGCCGAGGAAGATCACCGGCGAGTTCTCCACCTTCGCGCACATCATGGCCCCGGCCAGATTGGCGACACCGGGGCCGAGAGTGCCGATGCAGACGGCGGCGCGGCCGGTCATGCGTGACACCGCCTCGGCCATGAACCCGGCCGATTCCTCGTGGTGGGGTGCGACGACGTTCCAGCCGCGTTCCTCGGCGAGGTGGAACATGTGCACGAAGTTCGGATCGGGGATGCCGAATATCGTGTCGATGCCCTCGGCTTCGAGCAGGTGCAGGATGCGTTCGTAGACCTTAACCGACATGCTGGGCCGCCTCCGTGGCTAGCGCGAAACTCTTCCTCAGGTGATCGGCGTGACCGGTCGCGACGGGCAGGACCCAGGAGTGCGCGGGGTCGCGGATCTCCTCGATGCGTTCGCCGACCTGCTCGACGGTCCAGCAGGGCTGGTACACCCCCGGCGTCTCGGCGATATAGGCCCGCGCCACCCGGCCCGCGACCGCGATCAGCACGTCGCCGGACAGCGAGCAGGATTCGTGGGCGAGCCAGCCCACGGCGGGCGCGGTCAGCTCGGGGCCCATCGGGGGATAGGCCGAGGTGTCCAGCCCGTCGGCCAGCCGTGTCACCGCCGCGGGCACGATGACATTGCTGCGCACGCCGTGTTCGGCGCCCTCCAGGGCCACCACATTCGACAGGCCGATCACACCGGCCTTGGCGGCGGCGTAGTTGGCGACGCCCTTGTTGCCGTACAGTCCGCCGATCGAGGAGGTGAGCACCACCCGTCCGTAACCCGCGTCGGCCATGACCGGGAAGGCAGGCCGGGTGAGGTGGAAGGCGCCGCGCAGGTGCACGTCGAGCACGGCGTCGAAGTCCTCGTAGCTCATCTCCCGCAGTGAGCCGTAGCGGACGTTGCCCGCGTTGTGCACCAGGATGTCGAGGTGGCCGAAGCGCTCGAGTGCGGTTCGCACGATCGCCTGCCCGCCTTCGGCGGTGGCGACCGAATCCGTCGAGGCCACGGCCGTGCCGCCGGCGGCCTCGATCTCGGCGACGACCTCACGCGCCGGATCGCCCTCCACGGTGTCACCGCGCACGCTGCTGCCGAGATCGTTGACCACCACCGCCGCGCCCCGCTCGGCCAGCAGCAGGGCGTAGGCGCGTCCGAGGCCACGGCCCGCGCCGGTGACGATCGCGACGCGCCCGTCGAAGCGCAGCTCGTCGCGGCTCATGAGCGCAGCTCCATACCCGGCAGCTCGCCGGTGTCGCGCCAGGCCAGCAGCAGGTCCTCGAAGGCGTAGAAGCCGGGCCAGTACGGCTCGCCCAGATGCGAGCGGATCTTCTGCTCGCCTTCGTTGTTGTAGTAGCCGGGCGTGCACTCGCGCTGGAAGGCGGTGTTGTCGACGGCGGTCTCGCGCACCGTGGCGCACCACTGCTCGACCGCCTCGGCGGTGGGTTCCACCACCGTCGCGCCCCGCTCGCCCGCGCGGGCAAGCACGTAGGCGATGTGGCGCGCCTGCTGGTCGAACATGTCGGTGGTGCTCGCGGTGACGCCGCCCTGGAGGAATCCGGTGAAGAACAGGTTCGGGAAGCCGTGGGTGGTCATGCCGTGCAGGGTGCGGTAGCCCTCGGCCCAGTGCTCGTAGAGCGATCGCCCGGCCCGGCCGGTGAACGGCGCGATGCCGAGGCGGCGGTCCAGATCGGTGGTGATCTCGAAGCCGCTGGCGAAGATGATGCAGTCCACCCGGTGCTCCACCCCGTCGGCCATGATGCCGTCGGCGGTGATGCGTTCCACGCCCTTGGTTTTCGAGACGTCGACCAGGGTGACATTGTCCTGGTTGAAGGTGGGCAGGTAGTCGTCGTTGAAACACGGCCGCTTGCACAGGAACCGGTACCAGGGTTTGAGCGCCTCGGCGGTGGCCGGGTCCCGCACGATGGCGTCCACGCGCCTGCGCACGCGCTCCATCGCCTTGTAGTCCTCGATCTCGCGCAGTCGCATGAACTTCTCCGGCGTGAGCGTGGCCCAGCCGCCGGTGGCACTCAGATGCGCCTCCAGGTTGCGACTGACCTCGGTCCAGCCGTCGCAGATCAGATCCTGCTGGCCGGGCGCGAACGCCTCGAACGCGGCGGTGTGGAAGTTGCGCTTGCGCTCCCGCGTCCAGCCGGGCCGCAGGGTCGCCGCCCATGCGGGGTCGGTGGGCACGTCGCCGCGCTCGTAGACATAGGAGGGTGTGCGCTGGAAGACGTAGAGGTGTTCGGCCGAGCGCGCGATGTGCGGGACGATCTGCACGCCGCTCGCGCCGGTGCCGATCACCGCGACCTTCTTGCCCGCCAGCCCGTCCAGCCCGCCGTGCATGTCGCCGCCGGTGTAGGCGTAGTCCCAGCGCGCGCTGTGGAACATGTGGCCGCGGAAATCCCTGATGCCGGGGATACCGGGGAGTTTCGGCTTGTTGAACGGACCTTGGGCCATGACCACGTGACGGGCGCGGATGTCGTCGCCGCGATTGGTGCCGATCCGCCAGCGCCCGTCGTCCTCGTCCCAGCTCAGCGCCTCGACCAGGGTGGAGAACACGGCCCGCTCGTAGAGGTCGTAGTGCTTGCCGATGCGCTGGGCGTGCTCGAAGCACTCGTCACCGCGGGCGTATTTCTCCTTCGGCAGATAGCCGGTCTCCTCCAGCAGCGGCAGGTAGGCATAGCTGTCGGTGTCGCACTGGATGCCGGGATAGCGGTTCCAGTACCAGGCGCCGCCGAAATCGCCCGCCAGCTCGATGATCCTGAAATCGGTTACCCCGGCCTCCATCAGCCGGGCGCCGGTGATCAACCCGGCCCAGCCGCCGCCGAGGACGGCCACCTCGATCTCGGCGGTGATCGGATCGCGCGGCACCACCGGTGTGTAGGGGTCGGCTTCGTAGAACTCGGGGAAAGCCTCGTCGGTGGTCAGGTACTGGGCCTGGCCCTCCTCGCGGAGCCGAACGTCGCGTTCGGCGAGGTACCTGGCGCGCAGCGCGGGCAGGTCGATCTCGGGGGTGTCGGTGGGTGCGCAGTCGCTCATCGGTGCGTCCTAGCTCGGAAAGTGCCTGCTGGTCAGGCCAGATCGGTGGGCTCGCCGGTGCCCATGTAGCGCGCCAGGTTGTGGTGCAGGTTGACCACGCTGCGCTCCCGGTACGGGTTCGGCTTGTTGCCGGTGAAGCCGCGGGACTTCATGCCCTGCTGCACGGCGGCCATGTTGTCGAAGTCCTGTGGCAGCACGCTGCGCCAGCCGGGATCGCCGACCGGGGTGTGGATCCACTCCGTCCGCGGCTGCTGCCCCTCGGGGAACAGTTCGAAGACGGCGGCTTCGAACAGGCAGCGGTCCGGGTCGGCCCCCAGCGGCCGGAAGCGGTAGCAGAGCATGTTGTTGACCGCGTGACCGATCTGGAAGTTCGGGAAGATCTGCCAGGCGGTGCCGCTCTCGGCGACGACCCGCGGGTCGACCTTCGGCCACTCCACCCCGCGCGCCTGGTCCTCGGCGCGGGCGGTGTCGAGCCAGTAGCGCAGCACCTGGTCGGCGGGCGTGCCCTCGGGCAGCTCGTCGACCAGGCGATTGGCCACGTCCACCAGGGTGCGGGTGGTGTTGGTGTTGGCGTTCTCCCAGGTGAAGTTCTGCAGGTTCGCGGTGGAGACGCGGGCGTCGGCGCCGCCGCCGACGCGCAGCTTGGCCTGGTTCTCCTCCATGCCCTTCGGCGCGTCGTAGCCGATGTTGCTGTGCTTGCCCTGCGCGCGGGCCCAGCCGAGGAAACTGCCGAAATTGGCGAATTCCGGGTGGGTGTAGGGCACGTGGTAGGTCTCCATGAACGCCTCGAAGGCGACCTTCCAGTTGCAGTCGAACTCCACCCAGCGCCGCCAGCGGTAGCGCATCTTCTCCAGTTCGAAGTGCTCGAGCAGGCTCGCGGCGGGCTCGAGGTAGTCGCGCAGCGGTTCGGCGCCGGGGTCGAGGTTGATCCAGATCCACCCGCCCCAGGTGTCGACCCGCACGGGGGTGAGCCGGTCGCGGCCGTCGAGCGCGCACTTCCAGTCCTCGCGCTCGGGCACGAAGGTGTTGTTGCCCTCCAGGTCGTAGCGCCAGCCGTGGAAGCCGCACACGAACTGCTTGCGGCGTCCGCGCGCGTCGTGCGCGCCGGGCGGGATGTCGACCAGCCTGCGGCCGCGATGGGCGCACACGTTGTAGTAGGCGCGCAGGGTGTGTTCGGTGGTGCGGGTGACGATGATCGACTCGTCCATGATCTCGTAGGTCAGGAAATCGCCGACGCGCGGAATCTCCTCGACCCGGCCGACCTGCTGCCAGACCTTCGACCACAGCTTCTCGAACTCGGCGCGGGCGTATTCGGGGCTGGTGTAGGCCTCGACGCCGATCTGCTTCGGCGTCGACAGCGGTTCGGTCGCGGTGCTGTGCTCGGCGGTCTCGGTCATGACTTGATCTCCTGGAAGCGGTGGGGGTCAGGCGGTGATGGCCGCGCGGAAGTTCTCGTCCTTCAGGAACAGCGAGGTGTTGTCGGCGGCCAGGTGGCTCCAGCGCAGGTTCAGACCGCCGTCGACCAGCAGTGTCTGGCCGGTCACGTAGCTCGACAGGTCGGAGAGCAGGAACAGGATCGGGCCCGCCTGCTCTTCGGGCCGCCCGCGTCTGCCCATGGCGATGGCGGCGCGGTCGCGCTCGGGATCGGCGTCGACGTATGCGCCCGAGGCCGGTGTCGCGGTGACGCCGGGGGCGATCGCGTTGACCCTGATGCCCGCGGGAGCCAGTTCGACGGCCAGACTGCGGGTGGCCGCGACGATCGCCGCCTTGGCCGTGCCGTAGGCGATGTGGAAGGGCGCGGTGTTCATGCCGCTGATCGAGGACAACGACACGATCGAGCCGGGCAGGCCTGCCTGCTGCAACTCGGCGGCCACTGCCTGGCTGAGGAAGAACATCGTCTCGAGATTGCGCGCGAACAGCTCCCGCCAGTCCGCGCGGGTGACCCGGGTGGCCCGCATCCACGTGGCGGGGGCCGCGGCCCCCCCCGCCGGGTCCACGGCGGGGGGGTGGGCCGGGGCGGGGCGGGGCGGGTGGGGGGGTGGCGCCCCCCCCCCCGCGGGGGGGGGCGGCGGCGCCCCGCGGGG
>NZ_JARWRU010000403.1 GCF_029867845.1 Nocardia farcinica
CACTAGTCCCTGCTGCTATCCAAGCTCTACTATCACGAATACCCATACGACTTAAAGCGACACTGAGAACACCGTCAAGCCGACCGTGCTGTTCGTCTGCATCCACAACGCCGGCCGCTCCCAGATGGCCCAAGGCTTCCTCACCCACCTCGCCGGCGACGCCATCAGCGCCCGCTCCGCCGGCTCCGACCCAGCGGACCGGATCAACCCCGCCGCAGTCGAGGCGATGGCCGAACTCGGCATCGACATCAGCGCCCACACCCCGAAGAAACTCACCTACGACGCCGTCGAAACCGCCGACGTCGTCATCACCATGGGCTGCGGCGACGCCTGCCCCGTCCTGCCCGGTACCACCTACCGCGACTGGGCGCTCGACGACCCCGCGGGCAAGGGCGTCGAAGCGGTACGGCCGATCCGCGACCAGATCCAGCAGCGGGTGCAGGAACTCGTCGCCGAGCTCCTGCCCACCCGCGCCTGAACAACCCATCCCCGAGGGCGCGGCACCGTCGCCCCCACTCCTACGCACGGCTGGCACAAGCGGACTTATCTCCAATCCGGACCGCTGCCAGCACTGACATCCGGTGGGATAACCCGCTGACATGAAGTGGCAAAAGCCCAGATCATGCCACTGACATTTCGGTGGGAAATCGCACGTCACCGCCCAGCGCCTGCGCGCACGACTGAAGGAAAGACCCGATCCACGCCACCGATCCCTGAAGCCTCGCTTGCCGCACCTTCACCTATCGCTCCCACGACCCACCTCCGTCCCTCCCCCTCCACACTCGCGACTCCGCTCACACTCCACCCATACCCCTGCTCTCCACCCACTTTTCTCGAGCACACCTCTTGCATCCAGGCGTGAAACGCGGACTATTCAAATAACAATCCGGCAACGACCAGGCCTTTTGCGTAAAGTGCCGGAAACTGCATTACTCCAACCCATCGACTTTCTCCGCATCGAGGCGCTCGATGGAGTTATGACCGCGACGATCCACAAAGTCGTCGCAGGCAATGGCTACCAGTATTACCTGCGAAATGTCGCCGCACATGACACCGAGTCCCGCGGCCGACCTGCTCTGTCGGATTACTATTCCGCCCACGGCGAGTCTCCCGGCGTCTGGTCCGGTGCGGGCATGGCATCCCTCGGCATCGAGGTCGGTGCGGAAGTGGGCGAGTCGCAGATGAAATCGCTGTTCGGACTGGGTCGTCACCCGGATGCGGAACTGATCGAAGATCGCGTCTACAGCCATGCGATCGCCGCCGGCGCGACGCCGAAACAAGCCGACGACGCGGCCGACAACGCGTCACGTTTAGGCAACCCATTTCGCGTCTACACGGTGAATTCCGATTTCCGAAAGCGATGTTCGGAGGCATTCACGAACCACAATATCGAGCACGGCAAGTCGGGGATCGATGTCATTTCTGACGAAGTTCGCACGCAGATCCGTACCCGTGTCGCGTTCGACATGTTCGCCGAGGAGTACTCCCGGCCGCCGCTCGATGCGCGGGAATTGTCCGGGTGGGTCGCCAAGAACTCCCGCCCCACATCGACCGCGGTGGCGGGTTTCGACATCACGTTCAGTCCGGTCAAGTCGGTGTCGGTGTTGTGGGCGTTGGCGCCGTTGCCGGTCTCAGCGAAGGTCGAGGCCGCCCATCTCGCCGCGGTAGCGGACGCGCTCGACTGGTTGGAGCGCCACGGGATCTACACCCGGTTGGGTCGAAATGGCGTACGGCAGGTCGACGTCGATGGCATGGTCGCGGCCTGTTTCACCCACCGCGACAGCCGTGCCGGGGACCCGGATCTGCATACCCATGTCCTGATCGCCAACCGTGCGCGCACGTTGGACGGCCGCTGGCGGACCCTCGACGGCGCTGCTGTGTATCGGGCGGTGGTCACGGTGTCGGAGATCTACAACTCCCGCCTCGAACACCATCTGGAAGACAGCATCGGTGTGGAGTTCGCTGAACGCCCTGGCACCGACCCGGCCAAGCGCCCGATCCGAGAGGTGCTCGGCATCGGAGTGCCGTTGATCGAAGCGTGGTCGCGACGCGAAACCGCGATCCGCTCGCGTGTCGGAGAGCTGGCGGCGGACTTCCAGCACAGTCATGGCCGCGAACCCACGCCGGCCGAGCTGCGCGGCCTTGCCCAGCAAGCCACCCTGGAAACCCGCCCCGCCAAACATAGTTCCCGGTCCCATGCCGAGCAGCGACGCAGCTGGCGTGGTGAAGCTCAGACGCTGCTCGGTTCGCGGGCCGCGGTCGCTGCGACGGTGTCGGCGGCGTTGAATCCACCGCGCTCGCCGCGGGTCGATGTCACCCCGAAGTGGGTCGCGCACACCGCTGACCGGGTGTTGGAGGTCGTGGCCGAGAGCCGCTCGACCTGGCGGCCGGTGAACGTGCGCGCCGAAATCGAACGCCAACTCCGTGGCCGAATCCACGGCCGTGACTGGGAACAGGCCGCCGAGGCCGTGCTCGCCGCCGCCCTCGCCCCGGACAGGTCCATCGCACTCGGTGACCCCGATATCACCGCCGAACCCGAACTCGCCACCGTCCCGGACACGCTGCGCCGGCACGACAACTCCAGCATCTACTCCCCGGCCGACACCAGCATCTTCACCTCGACCCGCATATTGGCCGCCGAGAACGCCCTGATCGAGCTATCGGTGCAGCCTGGTGCGCGTCGGCTCGCACCGGAGGTGGTATCAGTCGCGATTCGTGATCACGATGTTGCCCACCCTGATCGGCCGTTGAACGCCGGTCAACGCAGCGTGATCGAAGGATTCGCGACATCAGGGCTGCGCGTGCACATCGCCAACGCCCCTGCGGGAACCGGTAAGACCACCGGCATGTCGGTGCTCACCTCAGCGTGGCTGACCAGCAGCGGGACGGTGCTCGGGCTCGCACCCACCGCTGCCGCCGCGGCGGTCCTCGGTGACTCGATTGGTGCTCGCTGTGAGACCGTCGACAAGCTTCTCACCATCGTCGACCTGCACCGCCCCGGTGAGAACGATCCCGCACCCGAGCGAGATCACCCGTCGCCGTTGCCGCAATGGGTCCTCGACATCGACGCCGAAACCCTTGTCATCATCGACGAACACGTCAAAATCGGCACCGTCAAACGGCTGAAACTCCTGCGGTTCCTCACCGATCGTGGCGCGACGATCCGATGCCTCGGAGATGACCGTCAACTACCAGCGATCGACGCCGGTGGTGTCGAGGCCGATCTGGCTGCCGCCGCAGCCCAGCACGCGCTCACCCTGACCCATGTCGTGCGGTTCGCCTCCACCGCCGAAGCGTCGGCGAGTCTGATGCTGCGCGAGGGCGACCCGACCGCACTCGGCTGGTACCTCGACCAAGGTCGCGTGCACGGCGGACACACCGGCGCTACCCATGACGACGCCTACACCGGGTGGGCCACCGACCACGGCGCCGGCCGTGAAGCGATCATGCTGGCCGCCAACCACGACACCGTCACCGCCCTCAACACCCGCGCCCGGGCCGACCGACTCACCCGTGACAACGGCGTCGACGGGCTGGAAGTGACACTCGCCGACGGCACATCAGCATCGGTCGGCGACACCATCCGCACCCGCCGCAACAACTCGAAACTCCGCGTCGGTGCCCGGGACTGGGTGCGCAACGGCTACGCCTGGACCGTCACCGCAGTACATCCGGACGGCAGCCTCACCGCCCGCCACCACAGAAAGGCCGCGGACAGTGTGTGGCTGCCCGCCGATTACGTGGCGCGGTTCGTGCGATTGGGGTACGCGGCGACGATCGATTCCGCACAAGGAATCACCGCCGACACCTGCCATGTCGCGCTCACCGGCGGCGAAACCCGCCAACAGTTGTATGTCGCGATGACCCGCGGTGTGCACGCCAACCACGCCTACATCCCCTCAGCGTTGAGTGGAGACGAAGGCTCCTTCTACACCAAGCCCGCAATATTTCCGCGCACAGCGGTCGAGAGCCTCGTCGGAATTCTCGCCCGTGACGGCACGCAGAAATCCGCGACCACCCAACGGCGTGACGCCCTCGACCCGCATCGGCGGATCGGGCGTGCGCTCGACATCTACCACGACAGCATCGCCCTGGCCGCCGAACACGCACTCGGGCCGACCGCCCTCGAGCGTCTGGACAACGCCGCCGGAGCACTGCATCCGGGCCTGACAGACAGCGCTGCCTACCCGACGCTGCGCGGTCACCTCGCGACGATCGCCATCACTGGCGCCGACCCCGTCGCAGTACTTCGTGCGGCCATTGCTGAACGCGAACTCGACACCGCCGCCGATCCCGCCGCCGTCGTGGACTGGCGCCTGGACCCCACCGGCGCGCACTCCACCGGATCCGGGCCACTGCCGTGGACACCCGCCATTCCATCGGGGCTGAACACCATGTCCACCCAGGCCGACGCCCGCAGGCGCATCCTCACCGACCTCGCCACACAGATCCGCCGCGACACCACCGACTGGAGCCCGCTCACCGCACCCGCATGGGCACGGCCTCTGCTCGGAACCGACTCCCACCTGCTCGCCGATCTCGCTGTTTGGCGCGCGAGCCTGCACATCCCCGACACCGACCTTCGACCGACCGGCCCCCACCGCTACCCCGCCCGCGAACGTGACCACCAACAGATACTCGACGCCCGGATCGACGCCGCACTCGGCGATCCCGCACGCCCCGTCCACCGATGGTCCGACACCGTACGCGACATCGAGCCCCGAATCCTCGACGACCCGCACTGGCCCGCGATCGCCGAACGCATCGACTTGGCCGCCCACGCAGGCATCGACATCGCCGTTCGCCTGCACACGGCCGCCCGACAGCGCCCGTTACCGGACGAGATGCCTGCCGCCGCGTTTTGGTCGCGCCGGGGCCTGGCCCCCGCCGCATTGGACGGTCGCGCCCCCAACCAGCGCCCCGAATGGATGA
>NZ_JARWRU010000404.1 GCF_029867845.1 Nocardia farcinica
GGGGGGGGGGGGGGGGGGGGGGCGGGGGGGGGGGGGGGGGGGGGCGGGGGGGGTCGGGGGCCGGCCCCCGGGGCGGGGGGCCTTGGGGGGGGGCGCGGGCGCGGCCCCCGTGGACGGTGACGCGGATGCGTGCGGTGCTCATGCGGTCTCCAGGCGGTAGCGGGGGGCCAGGTCCGGGGTGACCACGCCCGGCGCGGCCGCGACCAGGTCGGGTACGACGGCGAGCATGGCGTTGACCGAGATGTCGGTGACGGCCGACCACTCGCCCTGGTAGTTCTCGTCGTCGAGTTCGTTGCGCATCTCGACGGCTCCCGGACTGCCGTCGAGAGTGATGACGTGACCGCCCGCCCTGCTGCGCGGATGGTCCGGCCCGAGGTGGGCGTTGCCGAGGCCGACGTGCCAGCACTCCTCGTTGGTCATGAAGTGCCGGTCGCCGATGTAGCCGCGGTAGCTCATGTGGATGGCGCCCACGCTGCCCGGCTCGATCACCGTGCCGCCCGCCTCGATCCGCTCCCGCGCGGGCACCGGGTAGACGTGCCGCTCCACCCGCACCTGGTCGGCGCTCGCGCCGAACAGGGTGTGCGCGACATTGGCCAGCACCGCGTCGAAGTAGAAGTGCTGCATGAGCGCGATGGCGTGGTCGGAATCGACCCGGTCCAGCGGCATGCCGAAGCCGAGGCTGGCCAGCCCGCCCCACATCCCGTCCGGGGCGGGGGACAGGTCGCCCACCTCGAGGAAGCGCACCTTGTCCACCTCGTCGAGCAGTCCGGCCAGCCGCAGCAGCAGCTGTTCGACCATCAGTCCGGGGTGCAGGCCGGTGCCGTGCAGCGACACCCCGCCCTCGAGGCAGGCCCGCTGCAACCGGGCGCCGGTCGCGCGCCGGGGCAGCGCCTGGTCGATGACGGCGCCCGCCAGCTTGTCCAGCAGCGGCCGGACCGGCGCGGCGGGCGTGGAGTCGACGACCTTCATGGCCAGCCGCAGACCCGACAGCGCGGTCTCGAGCCGGGGCCCGAAGGCGTCGCCGGTGACCCGCATGGCCGAGACCGTGCGCAACACCGACAGCGGCGACTGCGAGGCCGACAGCCAGGTCGGCATGGCCGGATTGTGGTACGAGGCCGCCGAGACCACGTTCTTGCCCGATTCGAGCAGGTCGATCACATCGGCGTCGGCGCCCTGCACGAGCGCGGGGGTGGTCGGGGTGTGTACCACGACGTCGGCGTCGAGGGCGAGGATCTCCTCCTTGGAGGTGGTGGCCGCGATGCCGACCGGCGGCAGCCCCACCAGCTCCCCGATGTCCTTGCCGTGCTTGTGCGGGCTGAACACCTTGACTCCGACGACGTCGAAGTCGGGCGACTCGAGCGCGGTGCGCAGCGCGCGCCCGCCCATGTCGCCGGGGCCCCAGATGATGAGCCGGTACGGTCGTGCCACGTAACCCCTCCTCGCTTCCTGGACGCATGTCTAACACGACTTCGCTTCCGGCGCTCAGGTTTTGGCAGGCCCGTACCAATCAGTCGTGCCGCGGCTGCGCCATGATCGCCGAGCCCATCCAGCGGCGCAGGTAGCGGCGTAGTTCCTCGCCCTCCCGCGGCGGCGAACCGGGGGAGACGAAGAACGACTGCATGGTGCGCAGGATGTACTCGACCAGCTCGGGCAGCGACTCGTCGTCGTAGCCGTAGCGCTCCCAGTCCACATCGAAGCGGCGGATCATGGTCAGCCCGAAGGCCTTCGCCTCGGCGGAGGTGATGCCCTCGCTGTTGGCCCCGGCGTGCTCGCCGGTGAGCAGCAGTCCCAGATGCGGAATGCGCCTGACCTCGGTGAGGGTGAAGGCCACGCCCTCGGTCATCGCCTCGACCGGGTCGGTGAGCCCGGCGACGTGGGCGGCCAGCCGGTCCAGGAAGCCGGAGACCGAGGCCAGCGCCGCGGCCCTCATCAACGCCTCGGCGCTGGGGAAGTAGCGGTAGACGGTCTGGCGGATGACGCCGAGGGCCTCGGCGACGTCGGCGATGCGGATCTCCGAGCCGGTGCGCGCGATCAGGTCGACCGCGGTGTCCACGATGCGGCGCGCGGCCTGCTCGTCGTTCTCCGGCGGCTGTCCGCCCCACCCGCGTCGTCGTGCCACCGGCTCGCTTCCCGACTCTGTCCCACCAGCTCCGCGCGCGGGTTGCGCGCCGGAAAATCATGCCCTGATCAGGGGTTCGACGCTAGCACAGCGCGTCGCGGCCGGGTCGTGACGGATTCGTTCGGACAAAGCGATCATACAGAACGTGTTCTATTTGTATGATCCTCGCAAGTGGCGCCGCCCGACCGCGTGCGCCGGCAACCGACGAGGTGGGCAACGTGACCGATCTGGTAGTCCGAAAGATGAATTTCGCGTTCGAGGACCACGAAGTGCCGTTCCTGTGGAATCCGAGGAACCCGGCCTTCTCGAGCATGGCCAACGCGGTGTCGTTCCTGGCCATCGGCTTCGAGAAGATGATCGTGAACATGATCCTGCAGGCCAAGCCGATCATCACCGATCCGGGGGTGGCCGAGGAGGCCGAGGCGTTCATGCGCCAGGAAGGCCAGCACTCCACCGCGCACCGCCAGCACGTCAAGGGCCTCATCCGGCACTACCCCGGGTTGCAGGAGACCCTCGACGAGGTGATCGGGGCCTTCGACAAGCTCACCCGCGACACCTCGCTCGAGTACCGGCTGGCCTACACCGCCGACCTGGAGGCCACCTTCACCCCGGTCTTCAAGCTCATGCTCGACAACGAGGCCGTGCTCTTCCGCCCCGGCGACGACCGGGTCGCCTCGCTGTTCATCTGGCACTTCGTCGAGGAGGTCGAGCACCGCAGCTCGGCGCTGATCATCTTCGACTCGGTGGTCGGCAGCGACCTCTACCGGATGCGGCAGGCGCCCTCGATCTTCAAGCACGTGCTCGACGTCATCGCCATCGCCTCGCGCGGGTTCAACAAACACGTCCCGCTCTCCGAGCGCAAGGTCGACGCCATGGCCATGTTCGCGCGTCATCGCAGGGCGCAGAAGCTCAAGAAATGGATTCCCGGCCTGGAACCGGCGAACGACGGGCCGATGCTGCGCGCCTTCGACGAGCTGCCCCTGCGTGAGCAGCTGGTCGCCCTGGCGGGCGTGGTGCGCTCGCAGATGCCACGGCACAACCCGGCGCACGAGAAGCTGCCCGCGCTGGCCGACGAGTGGTTCCGCCGCTACGAGGCGGGCTACGACGTGCAGCGCTGGTACACCGCCGACGCGGCCATCTCCTGAGGGGCGGTCGACGCGTCATGACCGATCACTGTTCTGCCACCTTCTCCGATCTGGCCGAGCGCCTCGGCTTCTCCTGCGCGGAGATGGGCGGACTCGTGGAGTTCCGCAGCCCGTTCGCGCTGGAGAACTGGACCCTGCCGGTGCTGGAGCTGACCATCGTCGTCGGCGCGGTGCTCGCCCTGGGGCTCGCCGTGCTCCGGCTGCGCAGGCAGGGTGACCCGACCAACCTGGTGCTGTGGTTCGGCGCCACCGCCTATCTGTTCGTCATCGAGCCGCCGCTGTACTTCCCGGCCGCGTTCGGCATCGAGGAACACGTGGACACGATGTTCGCCCACAACGTGTTCACCGTCGACTTCCTCTGGGGCAGGCTGCCGATCTACATCGTGGCCATCTACCCCCTCATGGCGACGATCGCCTTCGAGCTGGTGCGGATGCTGGGGGTGTTCCGCCGCTACGGCGTGCTGATCGGCGCGGCCGCGGTGGGTTTCGTGCACCACTGTTTCTACGAGATCTTCGACCACCTCGGTCCGCAGCTGCGCTGGTGGGAGTGGTCGACCGCGAATCCGATCAACCAGCCGATGTTCGACTCGGTGCCGTTGCCGAGCGTGGTGGTCTTCGCCGCGCTGTGGCCGATGTCGCTGGCGCTGTGCGTGCAGTACTTCGTCGGCAGGCACGTCGACGCGGGCCGCGAGTTCACCGGCGTCGAGCTGGTGTGGCGCACCGTGGTGATCGGTCTGCTCGCCTCGGTCGGCACCTTCCTGCTGCCGCTGCCCGCCACCGTCCTCGGCATCGCGGGCACGCCGGTGCGCGGCACGGTCTACGCGCTGGAACTGGTGGTCGTGGTGGTCGTCGGCATCTGGGCGCTGAGCGCGCTGTGGGCGCGGCTGCGCCGGGAGCCGGACCGGGCGTCGGGCTACGTGAACGACTTCGCCCGCTGGTACGGCGTGCTCTACCTGGTGGTCATGGGCGTGCTGTGGGCGTCGGCGTTGCCGGACTTCTTCGCCGCCGTCGACGGGGTGACCGGCAACGGCGATCCGATCGGCAATCTCTGGTACACCCTGGCCTGCTTCGTGTCGGCGATCCTGGTGCTGGCGGCGGCGTTCACCGTCCCGACCGGCACCCGGCCGCGGCCGCGCGATGAGCGGGAACCGGCGCGGCAACCGGCCTGACGATCCGCGCACCGACGCCGCGGCGCCCCGAGCGGGTGCCGCGGCATCGTGCGTCCGGGACCGCCGGTAATCCGCCACGCCCGGCCGCGGGAGCCGATCACGCTGTGGTGCAAGCACTTCGACGCGCCGTAGGTGCGATCCTCCCGTTAGGATCCTCCGTGCGCCCGGCGGTACGCGGGGCCGTGCGGTAGTCGGACGACCGAATCGAGGCACGCGCATGAACCACAAGCTCTGGTTGCTCGGGCGGTCGGTGACGGTGGGCGCGCACATGCTCGGCGAGGCGCTCACCCGGCCGAAGGCCCGGACCGTCGAGGACGTGCCCGTCTCCGCCGAGACCATCACCCCCGAATGGCTGACCGCCGTGCTGTGCCGTGACACGCCCGGCGCGGAGGTGGTCGCCCTCGAGACCGGGGGCGGCAGCGTGGGCACCGCGACGCGGATGGCGATCCGCGTGCGCTACAACGAGATCGGTGTATCGGCCGGGCTTCCCACAGCGCTGTTCGCCAAGACCACCACCGCCTTCTCCCAGCGCATCCTGCTCGGCGGCGGCCGGATGATCGACGGCGAGACCAGGTTCTTCCGCGATTTCCGGCCCAGGGTCGAGATGGAGGCTCCCATCGGCTACTGGGGCGCCGCCGATCCCGGCTCATGGCGCTCGATCGCCCTGATGGAGGACATCGCCGCAACCAGGGGCGCGGAGTTCATCGAACCCTCCGCCAGGATCGGCCGCGACCAGATGGAAGACCTGGTCCGCAATCTGGCCCGGCTGCACCGCACGTTCTGGGCACACCCGGACATCGCCGGGCTCAAGACCACCACGCAGGCGCTGCAAGCCTATCTGGCCGCCATCGACATGAAGAAGCGCTGCGAGGTCGGTCTGGTGCGCGCCGCCTCGGTGGTGCCCGAACGTCTGCACGGGCAGGCAGAGCGCCTGTGGGCAGGGGTGGCCGCCGCCATCGGCAAGGCGACCGATGAGATGCCGCAGACGCTGCTGCACGGCGACCCGCACATCGGGCAGACCTACCGCACCGCGCAGGGCCGGATGGGTTATGTGGACTGGCAGGTCGTCATGCGCGGCGGCTGGGCCCACGACCTGGCCTACACCGTCAACTCCGGTTGCGAGCCCGAGGACCGCCGCGCCTGGGACGCCGATCTGCTGCGCGCCTATCTGGACGAACTCGGTTCCCTCGGCGGCGCGGCGCCGTCGTTCGACGAGGCCTGGCAGGCCTACCGGCAGCAGTCGATGTTCGCCTACGCGGCATGGGCCTTCACCATCGGCCGCGCCGCCTACCAGCCGAAGATGCAGTCCGAGCAGACCTGCCTGACGCTGCTGCGCCGGATCACCACCGCCATCGACGATCACGACTCTCTCACCGCCCTCGGCGTCTAGGTCACCGCCCTCGGCGTCTAGGTCACCGCCCTCGGCGCGTCGTGTCCGGTGCGGCCGCGAAAACCCTCCTGATCGGATACTTTTCACCGTTCGGCTGGCCGCGATGTGGCCACGGCGGTACCATTCCTGACGATTCGTCCCGCGTGTGTGCGTGAAGTGGCCACCGGGACAGTGTTTTTCGGCGGTCGCCGACGTTCTCGGTTGTCCGCCCGCGTGTTTCGGATCGAGCAGTTCGTCGATGTGCGGCGGTGCCGCCATCGGGGCACAGCGTGGTGCCACCCCGCAGTACACGAGAACGAAGTCTGGAGTTCTTCCTTTGAGTACGCCCCAGTCCCGGGTGCAGGTCTCCTCGTGCCCGGTCGCCCACGGCTCCCCCTTCGCCACCGACGAGGTCGCGATACCCCTCTACACCGAGGAGTTCGCGGACGATCCGCACCGGTTCTACCGGCAGATGCGCGCCCGCTACGGCTCGCTGGCGCCGGTGGAACTCGCACCCGGCGTACCGGCCACGCTGGTCGTCGGCTACGCGACCGCGCTGCGCGTGCTCAACGACCCGGATCACTTCCCGGCCGATCCTCGTGCCTGGCAGCAGAACGTGCCCGCCGACTGCCCGATCCGGCCGCTGATGGAATGGCGGCCGATGGCCAGCCGGTGCGCGGGCCAGGAGTTCGACCGCTACCGCCAGGCGATCACCGCAGGCATCGAGCAGGTCGACCTCTACATGATGCACGAGCGGGTGAGCCGCATCGCGGTGCCGCTGATCAACACGTTCTGTCAGGACGGCCGGGCCGACCTGATCCGGCAGTACGTCTACCCGCTGGTGTTCGCCACGGTCAACGAGCTGCTCGGCTGCCCGCCGGAGATCGGTCAGCAGGTCGCGGCGGGCACCGCGGCGCTGCTCGAGGGCGTGGAGGCCGAGAAGGGCAACCAGATCATCACCGATGCCCTGCAACAGCTGGTGGCACTGCGCCGCGCCGAGCCACGGCGCGACATCACCACCGCGCTGCTGCACCACCCGGCCGGCCTGGACGACGAGGAGGCCCGTACCCACGTCTCACAGGTCTACGGCACCGCCATCGAGTTCGAGCTCAACCTCATCGCCAACACCCTGCTGCTGATCTTCACCGACCACCGTTTCGGCGACAGCGTGCTCGGCGGCAACCTCAGTTCCCGCGACGCCCTCGACGAGGTGCTGTTCAACGACCCGCCGGTGGCCAACATGCTCGTCACCTATCCGCGCCAGCCCATGCTCATAGACGACGTCTGGCTACCGGCGCACCAACCGGTGGTGATCTCGATGGCCGCCTGCAACAACGACCCGGCCATCCGCACCGGAGATCTCACCGGCAACCGGTCGCACCTGGCGTGGGGCATCGGCCAGCACGCGTGCCCGGCTCAGGCGCTGGCCCTGCTCATCGCCAAGGACGCCATCGACCAGTTGCTCGACGCGCTGCCGGAGATCAGGGTGACGATGTCGGAGAGCGGACCGCGATGGCGGCCGGGCCCGTTCCATCGGGCGCTGGCGGAACTGCCCGTGACCTTCCCGGCCACCCCGCCATTGGCCACCTGAGCCCGGCCCCTGCGCGCCCGGCCCCGGCTTCGGCCACCGTGTGCGCACATATTCCCTGGTAGAGCGCGTCATCCGGGGATTGTCTACGCTCGATCCACCCGGAGGGCGAACCTGCGGGCAGGGTCGAGTGAAAGGCATTGCGGGCGTGGGGAGCAGGGCGGTGCGTCGGTTGTGCGCGGTGTTGCTCACCGTGTCGCTCGCGGCCGGGGCGGCCGCCTGTACGGCGGAGCCGGGCGCGCGCCCCGAGGGCATCGTCCTGGCCGACGGCGACGAGCTGGGCGGCTACAACCCGGTCGCCGGGCACGGCGAGGCCGGGGATTCCAAGATCTACGACGGCCTGCTGCGGTTGGCGGGCGGCGAGGGCCTGCCCGCGTTCGAACCGGCGCTGGCCGCGCGCCTGCCCGAGGTCTCCGCCGACGGGCTGCGCTGGACGGTGCCGCTGCGCGAAGGCGTGACCTTCACCGACGGCACCGCGCTCGACGCCGCCGACGTGGTGGCCACCTACCGCGCCGTGCTCGATCCGGCGTCGGCCTCCCCGCTGGCCACCGCCTACGAGATGATCGCCGCCGTCGAGGCGACCGGCCCGCACGAGGTGCGATTCACCCTGCGCCACCCCTACGCCGCCCTGCCGGCGAAACTGCTGCTCGGCATCGCGCCCTCGGAGCGGCTCACCGGCGGCTTGGCGTCGGAGTCCGCGCTGAACACCGAACCGGTCGGCACCGGCCCGTACCGGCTGGCCTCGCTGCGCCCGGACCAGGCCGTGCTGGTGGCCAACGAGCACTACTGGGACGGCGCGCCGCAGGTGCCGCGGCTGACGCTGGTGCACGTGCCCGACGACAACGCCCGCGCGCAGCGCCTGCTGGCCGGTGAGGTGGACGGCGCGAATCTGCCGCCCCGGCTGGCCGCCGGTTTCGCCGATCGCGACGGGTTCGAGGTGTCGGCCAACGCCTCCGCCGACTGGCGCGGGGTGAGCCTGCCCGCCGGCCATCCGGTGACCGGCGATCCCGCGATCCGCGCCGCGCTGAACCGGGCGGTGGACCGGCGGGCCATGGTCGAGCACGTGCTCGCCGGTCACGGCAGGCCCGCGTCGACGCCGTTGCCCGCGGTCTACGGTCCCGGTTACGACATCGGCGCCGGGTTCGAGCACGACCCGGCTGCCGCCGAACGCCTCCTCGACGCGGCGGGCTGGCGGCGCGGCCCGTCGGGAGTGCGGGAGAAAGCCGGTGTGGCAGCCGAATTCACCGTCATGTACTTTCCCGAGGACACCCTGCGCCGTGACCTGGCACAGGCCTTCGCCACCGACGCCGACCGGATCGGGGTGCGGGTGCACGTGCGGGCGGTGGACCGAGCCGGGGTGCCCGGACGGCTGCCGGTGGACGCCGCGTTGCTCGGCGGCGGTGATCTGCCGTTCGATCCCGACCCGCAGGTGTACAAGACCCTGCACTCCCGTTACGCGGACCCGGCGGTCGGCTCGGCCTACGACAACGCCTCCGGTTACGTCGATCCCGCGGTCGACGAGGCGCTGGACGCCGCGCGCCGCACCCTCGACCCCGCCGAGCGCGCCGCCCTGTACCGGCGCGTGCAGGAGATCTACCTCGAGCACCCCGGATACGTGATGCTGGTGTTCCTCGACCACACCTATGTCGGCGCCGACACCGGCTACACCGGTGCGCTCCCGGTCCTGGAGCCGCACAGTCACGGCGTGAACTGGGGTCCGTGGTGGAACCTGCGTGAGTGGACCCGGGAATGACCATCACCACCGCCGCCCCGGCCGGGACGCCGCCGGTGCCCGGACGCGGTCGACGCGGTCGCGGCATCGCCCGGATGTGCCTGCGCCGCGCCCTGTTCGCGGTCCCGCTGCTCGTCGTGGTCTCGCTCGCGCTGTTCGCGCTGGCGGCCCGCTCGCCGTTCGACCCGCTCGCCGGCTATCTCGGCGACCGCTACACCACCGTCTCCACCGCCGACCGGCAACGGCTGGCCGACGAGCTGGGGACCGGGCAGTCCTGGTGGCGGCAGTGGGCGAGCTGGGCGGGCCACGCCATGACCGGTGATCTCGGCTACTCACGCGCCTACGCGCAGCCGGTCACCACGGTCATGGCCGAGCGCGGGCCGTGGACGCTGCTGCTGTCCGGGGTGGCGCTGGCCTGCGCGGTGCTCGCCGCGGCGACGCTCGGCCTGTGGGCGGCGCGGCGGGCAGGGGGACTTGTCGATCGCGCGGTCACGGTGTCGGCCACGCTCGTGCAGTCGGTGCCGCCGTTCGTGCTGTCGCTGGCCTCGGTGAGCGTGTTGGCGGTCGGCTTCCGCCTGTTCCCGGTCGCGGGGCTGACCGATCCCGGCGCGGACCCGTCTCTGCGCCAGGTGAGCCGCCACCTGGTGCTGCCCGCCGCGGTGCTGGCGCTGTCGCTGCTGCCGTGGCTGGTGCTCTCGCTGCGCCAATCCCTGCGCGCGGCCGCGGAATCCGACGCCGTCCTCGGCGCCAGGGCGCGCGGCATCCCCGAATCCGTGGTGCTGCGCAAGCACATCCTGCCCGTCGCGCTCGGCCCGTTCACCACCGTCGTCGGCCTGCGCCTGCCGGAGTTGCTGGTGGGCGCGGCCGTGGTGGAGGAGGTCTTCTCCTGGCCGGGCCTGGCGGGCAGCCTGGTCACCGCGGCACGCGAACTCGACTTCGCCCTGCTCGCCGCGCTCACCGTCGCCACCACGCTGCTGGTGCTCGCGGGCTCGCTGCTGGCCGATGTGGCGCACGCGCTCATCGACCCGAGAGTGGGCCGCGATGGCTGAGTCCGCTCCCGGCCGGTCGAGGACGCTGCGGTGCGCGATCGCGGTGCTCGCCGCCGTCGCGCTGTACGCGCTGCTGGTTCCCGCCCTGGCCGGAACCGACCCGCGCCTGACCGATTTCGCCGCCGCCGATCTGCCGCCCTCGCCCGCGCACTGGTTCGGCACCGACTTCTCCGGCCGGGACCTGTTCGAGCGCACCGCCGCCGGGCTGCGGGTGTCGCTGTTGATCGCGACGATCTGCGCCGTTGCCGCCACGGTGCTCGGCCTGGCGGTGGGCGTGACGGCGGGCGCGCTCGGCGGACGGGTGGACGGGCTGGTCATGCGCGTGGTCGACGGGGTGAACGCGCTGCCGCACCTGCTGGTCGGCATCGTGATCGTGGCGTTGTATCCCGGCAGCGTGGTCGCCGTCATCGCCTCCATCGCCCTCACACACTGGACCCAGGTCGCCAGGATCGCGCGCGCCGAGGTGCGCACCGCCCGCACCGCCGCCTACGTCGAGGCCGCGCGGCTGGCCGGCGCGTCCGGGCCACGCGTCACCCTCGCCCACCTGGTGCCAGCGGCGGCCGGGCAGGCGCTGGTGGCGGTGGTCCTGCTGCTGCCGCACGCCATCTGGCACGAGTCGACGCTGTCGTTCCTCGGACTCGGCCTGCCCCCGGACCGCGCCTCGCTGGGCACCCTGCTCCAGGACGCCCGCGCGGCCGTGCTCACCGGCTCCTGGTGGACGCTCGCCTTCCCGGCGCTCGCCCTCGTCGTGACCACCCTGGCGGTCGCGGGTGCCGGTGCGGCCCTGCGCGACCGCATCACTCCGCCGCTGCCGCAACGGGCGGTGCGATGAGTGCCGCCGAACCGGTGCTGACCGTCGAGCAGTTGACCGTCCGCATCCCCACCCGCGCCGGGACCGTGCACGCGGTGACCGAGGTCGACCTGCGGCTGGACGCCGGGCGCGTGCACGCCCTCGTCGGCGAATCCGGTTGCGGGAAATCGGTCACCGGCGCGGCGATCTGCGGGCTGCTGCCGAGGGACGCGAGCGTGCGCGGCCGCGCTCTGCTGCACGACGGCGGCACCGCCCCTGTCGACCTGGTGACCGCGGGCCCAGCGACCTGGCGCCGCCTGCGCGGCCGGCGGATCGCCTGGATACCCCAGTCCGCCGCCACCTCCTTCACCCCGGTGCGCACCCTCGGCGCCCAGCTCGCCGAGACCTGCGCCCACCTCGACGCCGACCGCACCCCCGCCGAACTGCTCGAACTGGCCGGACTCGAGCCGGCGGCGGCCCGCCTGTTCCCGCACGAACTGTCCGGCGGCATGGCCCAGCGCGCCGCCGTCGCCTGCGCCCTGGCGGGCAGGCCGCGGCTGATCGTCGCCGACGAACCGACCGCCGCGCTCGACCCGGGCCGCACCGCCCACATCCTGGCCCTGCTGCGCGCCGCCGCCGACGCCGGAGCCGCCGTGCTGCTCATCAGCCACGATCTGGACACCCTCGCCGAGCACACCGACCACGTGGCCGTCATGTATGCCTCCCGCATTCTCGAAACCGGTCCCACCGCGACTGTTTTCGCCGACCCCTGGCATCCCTGCACCCGCGACCTGCTGGCCGCCACGCCCGCGGGCGGCCTGCACCCCATCCCGGGCTCGCCACCCGCCCTCACCGACGCGGCCCCCGACTGCGTCTACCACCTGCGCCGTCCCGCCCCCGGCTTCTCCGGCGGACCCACCCACCTCACCATCCACGGCGACCGCACCGTCCGCCGGTTGATCGGAGCCGACCGGTGAGCCTGCGCGCCCACGACGTCACCGCGGGCCACGACGGGACCCCGGTGTTCACCGGCGTGAACTTCACCGTCGAGCCCGGCCGCGTCACCGGGCTCACCGGTCCCTCCGGTGGCGGCAAGACCACGCTGGCCCGCGTGCTCGCCGGGCTGCACCGTCCGTCGGCCGGGCAGGTCAGCCTCGACGGCGACCCGCTGCCCGCCCGGCCCGGCGGTGAGGTCGCCCTGCTCTATCAGTCGCCCCGCCAGGCCGTCACTCCGCGCTGGACACTGGCCCGCATCATCGGCGAACCCCTGCGCGCCCGCCCCGCCGGATCTCGCCGCTCCGGCCCGCCGGACGAGATCGTCCTCGAAACCGCCCGTCTGGTCGGCCTGACCCCCGACCTGCTCGACCGCAGGCCACACCAGGTCTCCGACGGCCAGCTCCAGCGCGCCTGCCTGGCCCGTGCCCTCGTCCAGCGCCCGCGCTACCTGCTCTGCGACGAGATGACCGCCATGCTCGATCCCGCCACCACCGCGAGCCTGACCGCCGTGCTCACCGCCAGGGCCCGCGCCGGACTCGGGGTCCTGGCCGTCAGTCACCATCGCGCCCTGCTCGACGCCTGGGCCGACGTCCGTTTCCTCCTCGACGGCGGCGCGCTCACGGCGCTGCCGTGAACCCGCCTGTGAACCAGCGCCGGGCGGACCGCGCGTCCGGGCTCTCGCCAGCACCCCATCGCGCGGGTTAGTGTGTCAAGCAAATGCTTGGTTGTTAGGGGGAGCGAGGAGATCGTCGGGTGTTCGATCCGAAGCGCTACGGGCCGTGGGCCGTGATCGCGGGCGGCTCCGAGGGCGTCGGCGCCGCCTTCGCCGACCAGCTGGCCGACGCGGGCCTCAACCTCGTGCTCATCGCCCGCAAACCGGGACCGTTGGAGCAGACCGCCGCCGCGGCGCGCGCCCGCGGCGCCGAGGTGCGCACGGTGGCGGTCGATCTCACCGACCCGGCCGCCGTCGCCGAGATCGTCGCCGCGACCGAGGACGTCGAGGTCGGCCTGCTGATCTACAACGCGGGAGCCAACAGCTACGGCAGCGAGTTCGTGCTCGGCGAGCTGGACCGCTTCCGCGCCGTCGTCGACCTCAACATCACCGCTCAACTGGCCCTGGTGCACCACTTCGGGGCCCGCATGCGGGCGGCGGGGCGCGGCGGACTGCTACTGGTCGGCTCCATGAGCGGCTTCCTCGGCGGCTACCACCAGACCGTCTACGCCGGGGTGAAGGCGTTCGGCAGGTTGTTCGCCGAATCACTGTGGCTGGAACTGCGCGAGCACGGCGTCGACGTGCTGGAACTGGTGCTCGGCGTGACCCGAACTCCCGCCATGGAACGCGCGGGCCTGAATTTCGACGTGCCAGGCATGCGGGTGAGCGAGCCCGCCGACGTGGCCAGGGAAGGACTGGACCATCTCGCCGACGGCCCG
>NZ_JARWRU010000405.1 GCF_029867845.1 Nocardia farcinica
GTCCCGGGGCGCCGTGGCCTGCCCGGCGCCGCTCGGCGTCGCGGTGTTCGCGCACGACATCACGCAGTCGGTGCGGCCGCTGGCGCAGCGGCACTACGACATCGCGCACTGGTCGGAGTTCGACCGGGGCGGGCACTTCGCGGCCATGGAGGTGCCGGACCTGCTGGCCGCCGACGTGCGGACGTTCTTCCTGGAGCGCCTCGCCGCGGATTCGGAGCGGACCCGGCCCACCCCGTGAGCGCCGTTCGCGGGCCGCGCGAGCAGGCCCGGCCGGGCGATCGGGCAGGATCGAGGGCCGAGACCGTGCGAGGAAGGGAGCGAGATGAGCCAGGGTGAGCGGATCCCGAGCAAGTGGGAGGAGATCGTCGCGGCCGATCCCACCCATTCCGAGCGCTACATCCAGCGGTTCCGCGATCTGGCCGCGCAGGGGCACGACATCGTGGGCGAGGCGCGGATGATCGACGCCATGCTGCCGCGCGGCGCGCGGGTGCTCGACGCGGGGTGCGGGCCGGGCCGCATCGGCGGCTATCTCCACGAGGTCGGGCACGTGGTCGTCGGCGTCGATGTGGACCCGGCACTGATCGCCGCGGCCGAGCAGGACCATCCGGGACCGACCTGGCTGGTCGGCGATCTGGCCGAGCTCGACCTGCCCGCCCGCGGCATCCCCGGCGCGTTCGACGCGATCGTGTGCGCGGGCAATGTCATCACCTTCGTCGCCCCGCCGACGCGCGGCGCGGTGCTGTCCGGGTTCGCCCGGCACCTGGCCCCCGGCGGGCGCGCGGTGGTCGGCTTCGGCGCAGGCCGCGACTACGCCTTCACCGATTTCCGCGCCGACGCCGTGGCCGGCGGCCTGCGCATCGACCTGCTGCTGTCGACCTGGGATCTGCGCCCGTTCACCGAGGACTCCGACTTCCTGGTGGCGGTCATGTCACGCGCCGACGCAGGCTGATCCGCGCCACGGGCGCGCCGCCCGCCCGGCTCACAGCGGCGACCACCCGGCCTTCCCGCCCTCGCGGAAGGCGGCGAAGGAGGCGCCGAGATCGCCGGTGGCGCTGCACATCACCTGGGTGCGGTTCTCGATGTCCAAGGCGTGCCGCAGGCTCGGCGCGTCCACCGTCTGCCACATGGTCTCCTTGGTCATCCACACCGCCAACGGCGAGTTCCCGGCGATCTCCTCGGCCTTGGCGATCGCCCGCCCCAGCAGCTCGCCGGGTTCGACGAGCTCGAGCACCAGGCCGATCCGCTCGGCCTCCGCCGCGCCGAAGACCCTTCCGGTGAGCAGCAGTTCGGCCGAGCGCGACGCGCCCACCAGGCGGGGCAGGTGGTAGCTGGTGCCCATGTCGCAGGCCGAGATGCCGTGCCGGATGAACACCGCGCCGAAGCTCGCGTTCGGCGTGGCGTAGCGGATGTCGCAGGCGAGGGCGAGGGCGAAGCCACCGCCGACCGCCGGGCCGTCGACGGCGGCGATGACCGGCTGGCGCAGGCGGTGGATCTTCTCGAAGGCGGAGGCCATCAGCTCCTGCGCGGCGTAGATCCTGCCCACGGACGACCGCACCGATCCGGCGAGGGCCGCCGCGGGCCCGGCGTCGGTGGCGGTGAAGTCCTCCGGGTTCGATTTGACGTCCGCGCCCGCGCTGAACGCCCCGCCCGCCCCGGTGACGACCACCGCCCGGACCTCGGGGTCGCCGTTCACCGCGTCGAGGGCGGCGTGCAGTTCGGCGACGGTCTGGTTGTCCAGGGCGTTGCGGCGGTGCGGGCGGTCGATGGTCAGCACGACCACGCCGGACGGCAGATGTTCGACGGTCAGTTGCGGCACAGCGGTCTCCTCGTCGGTGGTGCGGGTCCTCGATCGGCAGAGGGGGCGCTCAACGCGCGACGGTGCCGCCGTCGACGACGAAGGTCTGGCCGGTGATGAAACTGCCCGCGTCCGAGCACAACAGCAGTGCGGTGCCGACCATCTCGTCGGGATCGGCGATGCGGCGCAGCAGCGGCGTCTTCGCCATGGCCTCGATGAACTCCGGCGGGTTCTTGCGCACCATGTCGGTGTCCACCGCGCCGGGCGCCATGGCGTTGACGCGGATGCCGTCGGCGGCGAACTCGGCGGCCATCGAGCGGGTGAACGCCAGCAGCGCCGACTTGCCCGCCGCGTACATCGACAGGCCGCCCGCGAACTGCATGGCCGCGATGGATCCGAGATTGAGCACGGCGGCGTGACCGCTGGCGCGCAGGTGCGGCAGCGCGGCCTGCACCAGGAACAGCGGTCCGTTGACGTTCACCGCGAAGGACTTGCCGACCGCCTCCGGCTGCATGGTCGCCAGCGGCTGCGCCAGCGCGTTCGCGGCATTGTTGACGAGGATGTCGAGGCCGCCGAAACGTTCGACCGTGGCGTCGACGAGGGCTCGCAGGTCGTCCAGTTCGCCCAGGTGGGTCGGCACGCCGAGCGCCTCGGCGCCCAGTTCCCGCAGCCGCGCCTGCGCCTGCGCGCAGGCCTGCGGCTTGCGGCTGGCCACGACCACATTCGCGCCTGCACAGGCGAGCCCCTCGGCGATGGCCAGGCCGATGCCCCTGGTCCCGCCGGTGACCACGGCGGTCCGGCCGCTCAGGTCGAACAGTTTCGCGAATTTGTCCTTGTCCACGAGGGCCACCTCTCGTTCTCGCGGGCAACGCCGCCCGGCTGGAACCAGTTCTACCGTGCGGCGGGCGCGGGGGCGCGGCAGGGTGCACGGCGAACCCTTCAAAGCTATTGTGTGCGCACGTGCGCACGTGTAGGAAACTATGTGTGGTCCGAACGAGCGCGCCGAGCGGCACCCGCACCGTGCCCCCACAGCCGGTGTTCCGGCGACTGTTCACCGCGCAGGTGGTGGCGCTGGCGGGGACGGGGCTGCTCACCGTCGCGCTCGGACTGCTCGCCTACGACCTGGCGGGCAGCGCCGCCGCGGCCGTGCTGGGTCGGCCACGTTCACGCCCGCCTCCCAGTCGGTGATCCCCTCGGTGCTGCCCGACGAACGCGACTACACCCGGGCGTTGTCGTTGTCACGGCTGGCCTACGACCTCGAGGCACTGTGCTCACCCCTGCTGGCCGCCGCGTTGCTCACGGTGCTCGGCTACCACTGGCTGTTCCTCGGCACCGTCGCGGGCTTCGTGGCGTCGGCGCTGCTGGTGGCGACCACGACGCTGCCCGCACGGCCGGTGGGCGAGAGGCGGGAACCGCTGGTCGAACGGCTCACCGCGGGGGCAAGGATCATGCTGGCGCGGGCCGAGCCGCGCAGGTTGCTGGCGATGAACATGGTGGTGGCGGCCGGGACCGGCTTCGTGATCGTCGGCGCCGTCGTGCTGGTCCGCGACGTGCTCGGCGGGGCCGACACCGGGGTGGCGGTGGCGCTGGCCTGCTACGGGGCGGGCTCGATGGCGGTGGCCCTGGCCGTGCCGCGCCTGCTCACCCTGCTCGACGACCGCGTCCTCATGCTCGCGGGGTGCGCGCTGGTGAGCGCGGCGTTGTCCGCGACGGCCGCGTGGCTCGCCATCGACCCCGGCCGTGCGACGGCCTGGGTGGCGCTCGGCCTGTGCTCGGCGGCGCTCGGCGCGGGGACCTCGGCGGTCAACACGCCTTCCGCCCGCCTGCTGCGCCAGGCGCGCACCGAGGCGGAGCTGCCGAGCGTGTTCACCGCGCAGTTCTCCCTCTCACACGCCTGTTTCCTGCTCACCTATCCGGCGGCGGGCTGGCTCGCCACCGGGGCGGGACCATGCGTCGCGGCGACCGCGTCGGCTCTGGTCGCTACACTCGCAACCACTGCCGCCGCGCGCACGGCGCGGGCGGACCGGTCCGAGACGGCGGCGCCGGTGAGTCGATGAGAGTGGTGAGGGCGATGGCCGAGCAGGTGGCGGGCCGACGGTCCGAACCCGAAGCCAGTCTCGCGCACCCGGTCTCCCCCGACGCCCGCCGCCTCGACGCGGCCACCGGCATCTTCCAGATGCTCGCCGATCCCACCCGCCTGCACCTGTTGTGGCTGCTGACCCACGGCGAAGCCGATGTGACCGCCCTGGTCGAGGCCTGCGGCGCCTCCCGCACCGCGGTCAGCCAGCACCTGGCGAAGCTGCGGTTCACCGGGCTGGTCGACACCCGCCGCGAAGGCCGCCGCGTGATCTACCGGCTGCGCGGCGGGCACGTCACCCGCCTGGTCGAAGAGGCGCTCAACCACGCCGACCACATCGTCACCGGGGAACCCCCGCACCACTGAACCAGGCGCGCCCGCCGGATCGGGGTCCAAAGCCCTTCGGGTCCGGGACCGAAAGCCCGTTCGCCGCACCGTCTTCGCGCCGCACAATCGTCGTAGACCCGGCTGCGGTGGCGGTGCGGGCAGTTCTCCACGGTCCCGCGCAGCCATCGAAAGGGCAGCCCGATGTCTGTTACCCCCGCCCTCGATCCGCACCAGAACCGCTCCGCCGCCGTGGTCGTAGGGGTGGACGGCTCGGTGGGCAGCGAACGCGCGGTGCGCTGGGCGGCGGCCGAGGCGCTCCGGCGCGGACGGCCGCTGATGCTGGTGCACGCGCTCGAGAACGACACCGCCCACGCCCTGCT
>NZ_JARWRU010000406.1 GCF_029867845.1 Nocardia farcinica
CCCGGCGGGGTCTGGGGGGGGGGCGGTGGCGGCGACGCGGCCGTGGCGGGCGCGAAACTGGTCGGCGCCCGCACCATCATCGCCGTCGACCGCGACCCGAGGAAACTGGAGTGGGCCGAGGGCTTCGGCGCCACCCACACCGTCGACGCGAGCAGCGAGGACGCCGTCGAGCGCATCAAGGAACTCACCGGCGGCTTCGGCGCCGACGTGGTGATCGACGCGGTCGGCCGCCCGGAGACCTGGAAACAGGCGTTCTACGCGCGCGATCTGGCCGGCACCGTGGTGCTGGTCGGCGTGCCCACCCCGGACATGGCCCTCGACATGCCGCTGATCGACCTGTTCTCGCACGGCGGCGCGCTGAAGTCCTCCTGGTACGGCGACTGCCTGCCCGAGCGCGACTTCCCGCTCTACATCGACCTGTACCGCCAGGGCCGCCTGCCGCTGGACAAGTTCGTCTCCGAGCGGATCGGCATCGACCAGGTGGAGCAGGCCTTCGACAAGATGCACCACGGCGACGTGCTGCGCTCGGTGGTGGTCTGGTGAGCGCCCGCGTCGATCGCGTCGTCACCTCAGGCACCTTCTCCCTCGACGGCGGCACCTGGGACGTCGACAACAACGTCTGGTTGATCGGCGACGACAGCGAAGTGCTGGTGATCGACGCCGCGCACGACGCCGACGCCATCGCCGCCGCGGTGGGCGAGCGCAGGGTGACCGCGGTGCTGTGCACGCACGGCCACAACGACCACGTCACCGTCGCACCGGAGCTGGCGAAGCGCCTGGACGCGCCGATCCTGCTGCACCCCGGCGACGAACCGCTGTGGCGGATGACGCACCCGGAGGTCGGCTACCGCTCGCTCGAGGGCACCGACCGGCTGACGGTGGCGGGCGTGGACATCGACATCCTGCACACCCCCGGCCACTCCCCCGGCTCGGTCTCGCTGTACGTGCCGGATCTGAACGCGCTGTTCACCGGCGACACCCTGTTCGCCGGCGGCCCCGGCGCGACCGGCCGGTCGTTGTCGGATTTAGACACCATAATAGTCTCGATCCGCGACCGGCGGCTCACCCTGCCCGAGGAGGCACGGGGACCCCCCCGCCCCGGCGCGGGCCCCACCAACGG
>NZ_JARWRU010000407.1 GCF_029867845.1 Nocardia farcinica
CCCTGGCGCGGCGCTCGAAGGCCAAGCGGACCGTCGGCTTCCGGGTCGGCGTGCCCGCCGACGGCGAATTGGGCGTGGTGGACGGCAAGCTGCTCGACCGCGCCTTCACCAAGGCCGCGATCCTCGCCGAGGTCGGCGACATCAGCCCGCCGGGACCGGCCGGGGTCGCCGACGCGCTCGCCGCGTCCGCGTTGACCAGGGCGATCGACGTGGCGCCGCAGTTCGTCAAGGAGGGCCTGCAGGAGCACAAGGTCGGCCCGCACCGGGCGGCCTTCGTGCGCGAGCTGGGCGGCGTGGAGTTCATCGACGACTCCAAGGCCACCAACCCGCACGCGGCGCGCTCGTCGATCCTGGCGCACCACAGCGTCATCTGGATCGCGGGCGGGCTGCTCAAGGGCGCGGGCGTGGAGGACCTGATCGAGGAGGTCCGCGAGCACCTGGTGGCCGCGGTGCTGATCGGGGCCGACGCGCCGCTGATCGCCGACGCGCTGGCGCGACACGCGCCCGAGGTCCCCGTCGTCGAGGTCCCCTCGGGCGACGATGCTTGGATGGCCGAGGACCCGAATCGCGCGAGCACCGACCGATCGAGCGCGGCCGACGCCGTGATGGCGCGGGCGGTGCGCACGGCCGCCGGGTTCGCCCGCGGCGGCGACACGGTGCTGCTGGCGCCCGCGGCCGCCTCGCTGGACATGTTCGCCGACTACACCCACCGTGGACGCAGCTTCGCCGATGCGGTGCACGCGCTGGAAGACGGTGACCTCGGGCGGCAGCCGTGAGCGAACGGGGCCGGCGAGGACTGCGGCGCGCCGGGTCCGGTTCCGACAAGACCGCGCGCGCCGCCCGGCCCGCCGGGGCCCGCGCCCCGGCCTTCGCCCGTTTCGCGACCTGGATGGCGCGCCCGCTGGCGTCGTTCCACCTGGTCGTCACCATCGCCACGCTGCTCACCCTGCTCGGGCTGGTGATGGTGCTGTCGGCTTCCAGCGTGGAGGCCTACACCGCGGTCGGCTCGGCCTACTCGCTGTTCCGCCAGCAGATCCTGTTCGCGTTGATCGGCTGCGTGCTGTTCTATCTGGCGCTGCGCATCCCGATCCGCAGGCTGCGGCAGTGGTCGTTCCCGCTGTTCGCGCTGTCGGTGCTCGCGCTGTTCCTGGTGCTGATCCCCGGCATCGGCACCGAGGTGCAGGGCTCGCGGCGCTGGATCGACCTCGGCGTGGTCTCGGTGCAGCCGTCGGAGATCGTCAAGGTGACCCTGGTGGTCTGGGGCGCGCACCTGCTGGCCTCGCGGCGCAGCGAGCAGGCGCCGCTCAAGGAGATCCTGGTGCCGCTGGTGCCCGCGGGCATGCTGGTCTGCCTGCTGGTGGTGCTGGAGCCCAACCTGTCCACCACCATCGCGCTGGGCATCGTGCTGGCCGCGCTGCTGTGGTTCGGCGGACTGCCGGTGCGGTTGTTCGTCACCATCGCGCTGGCGGGTGTGGTCGCCGCCGCCGTGCTCGCTCTGACCGCGGGCTACCGCTCCGACCGCATGCGCGCGTTCTTCAATCCGGGCGAGGACCCGCAGGGCATCGGCTACCAGGCCAGGCAGGCCATGTACTCGCTGGCCGACGGCGGCATCTGGGGCCGCGGCCTCGGACAGAGCCGCGCCAAGTGGAGCTATCTGCCCAACTCGCACAACGACTTCATCTTCGCCATCATCGGCGAGGAACTCGGCTTCCTCGGCTGCGCGCTGGTGCTCGGGCTGTTCGCGCTGTTCGTCTACACCGGCCTGCGTATCGCCACCCGCTCGGTCGACCCGTTCCTGCGCCTGCTCTCGGCGACCGCGACCACCTGGATCACCGCGCAGGCGCTGATCAACGTCGGCTACGTGGTCGGCCTGCTGCCGGTGACCGGCCTGCAGCTGCCGCTGGTCTCGGCGGGCGGCTCGTCGCTGGCCATCACGCTGTTCATGTTCGGCATCATCGCCAATGCCGCCCGTCACGAACCCGAGGCGGTGGCGGCATTGCAGGCCGGGCAGGACGGCAGGATGAGCAGGTTGCTTCGGCTGCCCAAGCCGGAGCCCTATTCGCCGATGCGGGCCGAGGCCGCGCGCGCGGGAGCGCGC
>NZ_JARWRU010000408.1 GCF_029867845.1 Nocardia farcinica
TTTGTTGACTGTTGTTTTGATTTTTTTTGGTTGTATTTACTTCGCGGTTGCCTGTCTCCGTTCCTTCTTTCTTGGCAGAACTCGTCGGCGGCTTCCACACCGAATACTCCTCGCTGAAGTTCGCCATGTTCATGCTCGCCGAATACGTGAACATGGGCACCGTCTCGGCGCTGGCCACCACCCTGTTCCTCGGCGGCTGGAGCGCGCCGTGGCCGTTCAACATGATCGACGGCGCTGACGCGGGCTGGTGGGGCCTGCTGTGGTTCGTGGTGAAGCTGTGGTCGTTCATGTTCGTGTTCATCTGGCTGCGCGGCACCCTGCCCCGCCTGCGCTACGACCAGTTCATGCGGCTGGGCTGGCAATTGCTCATCCCGGTCTCACTGCTGTGGGTGATGGTGGTGGCGGCCGCGCGGTTGCTGCGCGCGGATGGCCACGAGTGGGCGATCACCGCGCAGGTCGTGCTCGGCGTGGTGGTCACGCTCGCGATGATCGGCATGTTCCTGCGGGCGGGCAAGCGGCGCGCCGAGGCCCCCGCGCCCGAGGACGAACCGCGCTCCGACGGCGCGGTGTTCCTCGGCTTCCCGACCCCGCCGATCCCCGCCGACACCTACCGGGTCGATCCGAAGGGCGGGCTGCTCGAGCCGCTGGCCGGGTTCGCCGTCACCGCGGGCACCATGTTCAAAAAGCCCATCACCGAGCAGTATCCCGAGGAGAAGGTTTCCACGGCGCCGCGCTACCACGGCAGGCACCAGCTCAACCGGTACCAGGACGGCCTGGAGAAGTGCATCGGCTGCGAACTGTGCGCCTGGGCGTGCCCGGCCGACGCCATCTACGTCGAGGGCGCCGACAACACCGAGCAGGAGCGCTACTCCCCCGGCGAACGCTACGGGCGGGTGTACCAGATCAACTATCTGCGCTGCATCGGCTGCGGCCTGTGCATCGAGGCGTGCCCGACCCGCGCGCTGACCATGACCAACGACTACGAGCTCACCGACGACAACCGCGCCGGGCTGATCTACGAGAAGGACCGGTTGCTGGCTCCGCTCACCCCGTCGATGCAGGCCCCGCCGCACGCCATGGCGCCCGGCGCCACCGAGGCCGACTACTACCTCGGCCTCGTCGCAGGCGCGGACGCCTGCGGCGAATCGACGAACGGCGCCGCCACGCCCGCGGTCACCGCACCGGCCGTCGCCGCCGCGGAAGGGGGCGCCCGATGAACACGCTCATGGCCGCGGAAACCCTTGCCGCCGAAACCCTCACCCGGACCTCCACCGGCGAGGCGGTGCAGTTCTGGATCCTCGCGCCGCTGGCCGTGCTCGGCGCGCTCGGCACCGTGTTCGCCGCCAAGGCGGTGCACTCGGCGATCTGCCTGGCGGCCACCATGATCGCGCTGGCGGTCATGTACATCGCCCAGGACGCGCTGTTCCTGGGCGTGGTGCAGATCGTCGTCTACACCGGCGCGGTGATGATGCTGTTCCTGTTCGTCATGATGCTGGTCGGCGTGGATTCCGCGGAGTCGTTGCGGGAGACGATCCGCGGGCAGCGGGTGGCGGCCGCGGTGGTCGGTGTCGGTTTCGGTCTGTTGCTGATCGCCGGGATCGCGATCGGCATCCGCGAATCCGGGGTGGTGTTCCCCGGCGGCGGGTTCCCCGGTCGCGACGTGATCGCCGAACTCGCCGAGTTGATCTTCCTGCGCTACGTGTGGGCGTTCGAGCTGACCGGCGCGCTGCTGATCACCGCCACCCTCGGCGCGATGCTGCTGGCGCACCGGGAGAACTTCGGCGGCCGCCGCACCCAGCAGGAGCTGGCGCGCAGCCGATTCCGCGACGGCGTCTCCCGCGCCACCCCGCTGCCCACCCCCGGCGTCTACGCCAGGCACAACGCCGTCGACATCCCGGCCCGCCTGCCCGACGGCTCCTTCGAGGAGCTGTCGGTGTCCACGATCCTGCGCCACCGCCGCACCAGGGCCCTCACCGAGGCCGCCGTCCTTTCGGTCGGCTCCGAGGAGCCCACCGGCGACGACGGCGCGGGCGCGCGGGCGGCGCGGCGTCCCGATTCCGCCGATGAGGAAGGCACCCGGTGAATCCAGAGAACTACCTGTTCCTGTCCGCCCTGTTGTTCACCATCGGCGCGGCCGGAGTCCTGTTGCGGCGCAACGCCATCGTGGTCTTCATGTGTGTGGAGCTGATGCTCAACGCGGTGAACCTGGCGTTCGTCACCTTCGCCCGGCTACACACGAATCTGGACGGTCAGGTGATCGCGTTCTTCACGATGGTGGTCGCCGCCGCCGAGGTGGTCATCGGCCTGGCGATCATCATGAGCATCTTCCGCACCCGCCGCTCGACCTCGGTCGACGACGCCAGCCTGCTGCGGTTCTGAGATGGACGGTACCGAGATGACCACCGCCCCGCTGTATCTGCTGCCCGCGCTGCCGCTGGCCGGTGCGGCCGTCCTGCTGCTGCTCGGCCGCCGCGCCGACCGCTGGGGCCACCTGCTGGCCACCCTCACCGCCCTCGGCTCGTTCGCCGCGGCGGGCTGGGCGTTCGCCGACATGCTCGGTCGCGCCGAAGCGGCCCGCGCCGTACAGGCCGAACTGTTCACCTGGGTGCCGGTGGCGAGCCTGCAGGTCGACTTCGCGTTGCGCCTGGATCAGCTGTCGATGTGCTTCGCCCTGCTGATCACCGGCGTCGGCACGCTCATCCACGTCTACTCGATCGGCTACATGCGCACCGACGAGGGCCGCAGGCGATTCTTCGCCTACCTCAACCTGTTCCTGGCCGCCATGCTGATCCTGGTGCTGGCGAACAACTACCTGGTCCTGTACCTGGGCTGGGAGGGTGTCGGTCTGGCCTCCTACCTGCTGATCGGGTTCTGGTTCCGCAAGCCGTCGGCGGCAACGGCCGCCAAGAAGGCGTTCGTGGTCAACCGGGTCGGCGACATGGGTCTGGCGCTGGCCATGATGGTCATGTTCGCCACCTTCGGCTCGGTCGACTTCGACGGTGTGTTCACCGCCGCGCCCGGCGCGAGCGAGGCCACCCTCACCGCCATCGGCCTGTTGCTGCTGCTGGCCGCCTGCGGCAAGTCCGCGCAGGTGCCGTTGCAGTCCTGGCTCGGCGACGCGATGGAAGGCCCCACCCCGGTCTCGGCGCTCATCCACGCCGCCACCATGGTCACCGCCGGCGTCTACCTGATCGCCCGCTCCAACGCCGTGTTCGACCTCGCGCCCGGCGCGCGGCTGGCGGTGGTGCTGGTCGGCGCGGTGACGCTGATGTTCGGCGCGATCATCGGCTGCGCCAAGGACGACATCAAGAAGGCGCTGGCCGCCTCCACCATGAGCCAGATCGGGTACATGGTGCTCGCGGCGGGCCTCGGGCCTGCCGGTTACGCCTTCGCCATCATGCATCTGCTCACCCACGGCTTCTTCAAGGCCGGGCTGTTCCTCGGCGCGGGCTCGGTGATGCACGCGATGGACGACGAGACCGACATGCGCCGCTACGGCGGGCTGCGCAAGGCGCTGCCGATCACCTTCGTCACCTTCGGTCTCGGCTACCTGGCCATCATCGGCGTCCCCCCGTTCGCGGGCTTCTTCTCCAAGGACAAGATCATCGAGGCGGCCTTCGGTTCCGGCGGCGCGGGCGGCTACGCCCTCGGCGCGGTGGCGCTGCTCGGCGCGGGCCTGACCGCCTTCTACATGACCCGCGTCATGCTGATGACCTTCTTCGGCGAACGCCGCTGGGCGCCCGACACCCACCCGCACGAGGCGCCGGTGTCCATGACCGGTCCGATGATCCTGCTGGCGCTGGGCTCCATCGCCTCGGGCGCGCTGCTGGTCTTCAACGGCGCGCTGCAGAACTGGCTGGAGCCGGTGGTCGGCGCCCCGCACGGCGAGCACGCGGTCCCGCCGATCGTGGTGACCGCCCTCGCCCTCGGCGTGGTCGCGGTCGGCGCCGCGCTGGCCTACCAGCGGTACGGCCGTGCCGAGATCCCCCGCACCGCACCGGAAGCCGCGAGCTTCGCGACGGTGGCCGCGCGCAAGGATCTCTACGGTGACGCGGCCAACGAGGCGCTGCTGATGCGCCCCGGCCTGCACCTGACCCGCTCGCTGGTGTTCGTCGACAACCGCGGCATCGACGGGCTGGTCAACGGAATCGCCGCGTTCATCGGCGGCCTGTCGGCGCGGGCGCGCCGCGTGCAGACCGGTTTCGTGCGGTCCTATGCCCTGTCCATGTTCACCGGCGCGGCCCTGGTGGCCGCCGCCCTGGTGGCGGTGCGCATCCTGTGAGCGAGGCGAGCATGAGTGGATTTCCCTGGTTGAGCGTCCTGTGGCTGCTGCCGGTCGCCGGCGCGCTGGTGGTGCTTGTGCTGCCGCCGGCGTGGCGCACCCTGGCCCGCGCGATGGCGCTGGCGGTGTCGGTGGGTGTGCTGGCGGTGGCGGTCGCGCTCGCGGTGGCCTTCGAACCGGGTGGCGCGCAATACCAGTTCGTCGAATCCCAGGAGTGGATTCCGGCGTTCGGCGCGGGCTACACCCTCGGCCTGGACGGCATCGCCCTGGTGCTGGTGCTGCTGACCACCGCGTTGGTGCCGCTGCTGATCCTGGCGGGCTGGCACGACGACAAGCAGGCAGGCGGCGGCCCGCGCGCCGCGCACATCTACGTCGCGCTGACCCTGCTGGTCGAGGCGATGGTGCTGATGAGCTTCCTGGCCCTGGACATTCTGCTGTTCTACGTGTTCTTCGAGGCCATGCTCATCCCGATGTACTTCCTCATCGGCGGCTTCGGTCCGCGCACCGGGGAGGCGGCGGTGCGGGCGGCGCGGTCGCGGGCTGCGGTGAAATTCCTACTCTACAACCTGCTGGGCGGGTTGATCATGCTGGCCGCGGTGATCGGGTTGTACGTGCTGACCGCCCGTGACGGACTAGGCGCGAACGGCGGCGGCACCTTCGATCTGCGGGTGGTGGTCGAAGCCGCCAATTCCGGTGGGCTCGGCGCTGATCCGGCGGTGCTGAACGCGCTGTTCCTCGGGTTCATGTTCGCGTCCGCGGTGATGGCGCCGCTGTGGCCGCTGCACACCTGGCTGCCGGACGCGGCGGTGGCGGCGACCCCGTCGAGCGCGGTGCTGATGATGGCGGTGGTCGACAAAGTCGGCACCTTCGGCATGCTGCGCTTCTGCCTGACGCTGTTCCCCGAGGCGTCGGGAACCTACGCACCGCTGGTGATCACGCTCGCGGTGATCGGCATCCTCTACGGCGCGCTGCTGGCCATCGGGCAGACCGATGTCATGCGCCTGATCGCCTACACCTCGATCTCGCACTTCGGGTTCATCATCCTGGGCATCTTCGCCATGACCAGCCAGTCCCAGTCCGGGGCTACGCTGTACATGGTCAACCACGGCATCTCCACCGCCGCGCTGTTCCTGGTGGCCGGATTCCTGGTGTCGCGGCGCGGCAGCCGGTTGATCGCCGACTACGGCGGCGTGCAGAAGGTGGCTCCGGTGCTGGCGGGCACGTTCTTCATCGCCGGTCTGGCGACGCTGTCGCTGCCGGGTCTGGCCCCGTTCGTCAGCGAATTCCTGGTGCTGGTCGGCACGTTCAGCCGCTACCAGGTGGCGGCGGTGTTCGCGACCGGCGCGCTGGTGCTTGCCGCGATCTACGTGCTGTGGATGTACCAGCGGATGATGACCGGCCCGGTGAAGCAGGGCAACGAGAAACTGCCCGATCTGGTGCCGCGCGAACTGCTGGTGATCGCTCCGCTGATCGCGGCGCTGCTGTTCCTCGGCCTGTACCCGCGGGCGGTGCTCGACTATGTCGATCCCGCGGTGGGGCAGACCCTGACGACCATCGGGCGCGATGATCCCGCGCCGTCGGTGCCCGCGCCGGTCGCTGGTGCGCCGGAGCTCGAGGAAGAAGGTGGACACCGGTGACCGAGTTCGCGACGTATCCGCTGGCCGCGGCGCTGCCCGCCCCGAGCGTCGAATACGGGGTGCTCGCGCCGATGCTGATCGTGTTCGGCGTCGGTGTGGCGGGCGTGCTGGTCGAGGCGTTCGCGCCGCGGGCCTGGCGGTACCGCATCCAGCTCGTCCTCGCCGTCGCCGGTCTGGTGGTGGCGTTCGTGGCGGTGGTCGCGTTGGCGGGCACCGAGCAGACGGCGGTGGCCGGTGCGGTCGCCGTGGACGGGGTGACGTTGTTCTTGCAGGGCACGCTGCTGGTGGTGTCGCTGCTCGCGGTGCTGCTCATGGCCGAACGGCGGGCCGAGGCCGCGTCGGTGCGGTCGGGTCCCGGCACGTGGAGCCGGGCGGCGGCGACAGCGACGGCGACGGCCGAGCGCGGTTTCGACGCGTTCGCCCCGCAGGCGGCGGCGGTGCCGGGCAGCGCCGACGAGCGGGCCGCCACCCGCGCGGGTGCGCTGGCGACCGAGGTGTTCCCGCTGACCATGCTGGCCGTCGGCGGCATGCTGTTGTTCCCGGCCGCGAACGATCTGTTGACCATGTTCGTCGCGCTCGAGGTGCTGTCGTTGCCGCTGTATGTGCTGTGCGGTCTGGCCAGGCGCAGGCGGTTGATCTCCCAGGAGGCCTCGCTCAAGTACTTCCTGCTCGGCGCGTTCTCGTCGGCGTTCTTCCTCTACGGCGTCGCGCTGCTGTACGGGCAGGCGGGCACGGTCCGGTTGTCCGGTGTGGCGGCGGCGATCGCCACCCAGGACGGTGATCCGCTGCTCGGCCTGCTCGGGTTGGCGATGCTGGCGGTCGGGCTGTTGTTCAAGATCGGTGCGGTGCCGTTCCAGGCGTGGGTGCCCGATGTGTACCAGGGGGCGCCGACGCCGGTGACGGCGTTCATGGCGGCGGCCACCAAGATCGCGGCGGTCGGCGCGCTGGCGCGGGTGCTGTATGTGGCGGCGCCTGGGTTGGTCGACGACTGGCGTCCGGTGCTGGCGGCGGTCGCCATCGCCACCATGGTGGTGGGCGCGGTGCTGGCGGTGACGCAGATCGATGTGAAGCGGATGCTGGCGTATTCGTCGGTCACCCACGCCGGCTTCCTGCTGACGGGTCTGCTGTCGGCCGACGCGGCCGGGATCGCGGCGACGCTGTTCTATCTCGCCGTCTACGGTCTGAGCACGGTGGGCGCGTTCGCGGTGGTCACGCTGGTGCGCGAGGGCACCGACGAGGAGGCCACCGGGCTCGGCCGCTGGGCCGGTCTCGGCCGTCGCTCCCCGTGGACGGCAACGGTTTTCGCGCTGCTGCTGCTCTCCTTCGCCGGTCTGCCGTTGACCAGCGGGTTCATCGCCAAGTTCGCCGTGTTCAACGCCGCTGCCTCCGGGTACGGCGCCTCCGTCGTGGTGGTCGGCGTGCTGTGCAGCGCGGTGGCGGCGTTCTTCTACATCCGGGTCATCGTCATGATGTTCTTCACCGACCCGCCCGCCGATGCCCCCGAGGTCCGCTCCCCCGCCCCGACCTGGGCGCTGATCCTGCTGACCGGGATCGGCACCCTGGTGTTCGGCCTGTACCCGCAGCCGCTGCTGGATCTGGCCGAGCAGGCGGCGGTGTTCGTCGGCTGAACGGTCACGTCCGCCTCGGCTGTCGGGTCGTCGCGGTGGCGCGCGGTGCCGCCGCACCGAGGGCGGTGAGGGTGGCGCGGATGGCCGGGCTGTCGTCGGCGCTGCTGCGCCAGGCGGCGTGCACTTCGCGGGTGGGGGTGCGTTCGAGGGGGCGGGCGATGAGGTCGGCGCCCAGTGGTGGGCGGGCCAGGCGCGGGATGAGGGCGAGGACGCGGTCGGCGGCGACGAGGGAGAGCTGGGTGGCGAAGTCGTCGATGAGGTGGCGGACGTCGGGTTCGGCGGTCTGGTCGGCGAACAGGCGGCGGAACCACTGGTGGCAGACGGTGCCGGGCGGGCTGGTGACCCAGCTGTGGCCGAGCAGGTCGTCGCCGGTGAGCGGGCGGTCGTGGGCGGCCAGCGGGTGGTCGCGGTGCATGACGACGTCGCCGGTGTCGGTGTGGATGTGGCGGCTGGTGAGGGTGGCGGGCACGGGGGCGGGCAGGCCGTCGGCGTCGTGGACGAGGGCGAGGTCGGCGGTGCCCGCGGCGACGCTGTGCAGGGCCTGGGCGGGGTCCTGTTCGGTGATGTGCAGGCGCAGGTCGGGGCAGTCGGCGGCGAGCCGGGTGAGGGTGGGGGCGAGCAGGCCGCGGGCGGCGGTGGAGAAGGCGGCCACGCGCAGGGTGCCGCGGGGTGCGCCGTCGGCGACGGAGCGGGCGGCCTCGGCGCAGCGTTCGAGTGCCAGGAACACTTCGGGTGCGGCGTCGACGAGGGCGACACCGGCGGCGGTGAGCACCACGCCGCGTCCGGCGGGCGCGAGCACGGGCACCCCGATCTGTTGTTCGAGCCGTTTGATCTGCTGGGATACGGCCGAGGCGGTGAAGCCGAGTTCGTCGGCGGCGCGGGCCAGGGTGCCGAGCTCGGCGACCGAGCGGAGTGCGCGCAGGGCGCCGACATCAATCATGAAGCAAAGCTAATCGATATCCTCCAGAAAGCTTCGCTGGACCCCAGGAGTTGGGCGGGCGAGGATCGAAGCCATGATCGAGACCCAGCACCGTGCGGCCGAGCTGTTCGGCAGGAATCTTGTGGCTCTGGTGACCCCCATGCGCCCCGACGGCTCCATCGACGAGGCGAGCCTGGGCAAGCTGGTGGAGCATCTGATCGGTTCCGGCTGCGACGGTCTGGTCGTGGTCGGCACCACCGGCGAATCGCCGACGGTCAGCGACACCGAGGCCTTCGGGTTGGTCCGGGCGGTGTCCACGGCGGCGGCGGGGCGGGCGAAGGTGATCGCCGGTGTCGGCTCCTACGACACCGCGGCGAGCGTGCGGCGGGCCCGCGAGGCCGAGGCGGCGGGCGCGGACGCGCTGCTGCTGGTGTGCCCGTACTACTCGAAGCCCGCGCAGGCAGGGGTGGTGGCGCACTGCCTGGCGGTCGCCGACGCCACCGAGCTGCCGGTCATGCTCTACGACGTGCCCGCCCGGGTCGGGATCGCCATGGCGGCGCAGACCCTGATCGAGCTGGCGGCGCATCCGCGGATCGCGGCGGTCAAGGACGCCAAGGGCGACCTGTTCGAGGCCATGACGGTCATGGGCCGCACCTCGCTGGCCTACTACTGCGGCATCGACGAGCTGAACCTGCCGTACCTGGCGTGCGGGGCGACCGGGGTGGTGAGCGTGGTCGGCAATGTGGCCGCCGACCGGATCGGCGAACTCATCCGCGCGGTGGACGCCGGTGATCTGGCGGCCGCGCGGTCGATCCACACCTCGCTGATCCCGCTGACCGATGCGATGATGCGCGCCTCGCAGGGCGCGGTCATGGCCAAGGCGGCGCTGGCCGAACTCGGTGTGGTCGAGCACGCGGCGGTGCGCCTGCCGCTGCTTGAGGCCTCCGAGACCGATCGCAAGGAGCTGCGGGAGGCGATGAACGCCCTGGCCGTGCCCGCCTGATCCGTCGACGACCCGGCAGTGCGGTCCGGCTACCCGCTGACCGCCTGCCGCGGCGGCGCTTTCGCGGCGGCGACCGCGAGCGACAGGAGCAGCAGAGCGGTCGCGCCGCAGGCGGCGGCCACGACCGGCAGCAGGCCCGCACCGACACCGTCGAGGGTGAGGCCGCCGATGACGCCGCCCGCGGCGACGCCGAGATAGGTGCCGGATGTGTTGAGCGCCAGCGCCTGTGCGGCCACGGGCCCGGCGAGCAGGTGCAGGCGGGCCTGGATTGCCGGGGAGTTCCAGAAGCAGATGCCGCCCCAGAAGACGCCGACCACGACGAACACCGGGTACGGCACCGGACGGACGGGATAGAAGCTCACCAGCAGCGCCATGATGGCGATGAACACGCCGATGCCGATGACCAGGGTGCGGTCGGGTCCCCAACGGTCGGTGGCCCTGCCACCCGCCCAGATGCCCGCCATGCCCGCGACACCGGCCACGCCGAAGCTCAGCGCGCGCTGGTCGATGTCGGCTTCGGTGACCACGGCCAGCCAGGGCGCCATGTAGGTGAGCATCATCATCGAACCGGTCATGAGCACACAGTTCGCCAGCAGGCCGAGGCAGACCGGTGCGGCGGCCAGGGTGCGCAGCTGGTCGCGCAGGCTCGGCGTATCCCTGATCTCGTAGCTTTCGCTCGGGAGGGTGGCGAGCAGGAACGCCAGCGCGGCGGCGCCTGCCACGGCCATGGCGAGGAAGGTCGCGCGCCAGCCGTGGTGGCCGCCGAGCCACGTGCCGATCGGCACGCCGGCGGCGATCGATCCGGTGACGCCGAGCGAGACGACGGCGACGTAGCGGCCGATGTGGGTGTGCGGGGCTCGTTCGGCGGCGTAGGCGAACACCGCCGGGGTGCAGGCCGCGGCCGCGAGCGCCGCCAGTATCCGCAGGGCGACGAGCACACCGAAGCCGGTGGCGCCGGCCGCCAGCAGGTTGGCGGCGACGAAGACGGTGAACGAGCCGGTGAACAGCCACCGTCGCGGTACCCGAGCCAGGGTGACGCCGGCGATCGGGGCGGCCAGGGCGACAGCGAGCGAGAACGCGGTGACCAGCTGCCCGGCCTGCGCTTCGCTGACACCGAGGTCGAGCGCGATCTCCGGCAGCACACCGGCGATCACGTAGTCGTCGGTGTAGAAGACGAACGCCGCGGCGAGCAGGGCCAACAGCCAGACGGGCACTCGCGGGTCTCC
>NZ_JARWRU010000409.1 GCF_029867845.1 Nocardia farcinica
GGGGCGGCGCTGCGCCCCCGGGGGGGCGCCCCCCCCCCCCCCCCCCTTGGTGCCCCCCGCGGGGCGCTACCCGCCCCCCCCCCCCCCCCCCCGGGGGGGGGGGGGCCCGGGCGCAGCTGAGCGCGCTCGCCGACACGCCCGGTTCGACGGTCGGCTATCCCCCGGCACACGACCTCTACGGCCCGCTCGCGGGCGTGATCCGCACCGCCGGTCACAGCAACTTGCGGCGAACCGCGCGGGCGCGAGCTACCGTTGACGGACATGAGTGAGGAGATCAGCGCCTCGCAGGGGGACGACAAAGATCCTGCGCTATTCGTCAGACGCGGCCGTGAGCAAGCGTGGAGCAACTTCCGGGACGCGCGAATCGAGCTGAGCGAGTTGCGCATTCGCACCAACCTCGACGGCTGGCCGACCTGGGTGCACATGATGCCGGGCGGCAAGCTGGAACGAGCCGATCGCAAGCTCGTCCGGTTGCGGGAGAAACTGTCCCGGCACGGGGTCGGCGCCGAGGAGCGGACCTGGGGACCGCTGTCCGGCGGCGAGCTGCCGGGGACGCTGGGCGTGGTGACACTGGAGGCGACCATCGCCCGGCTGCTGGCCCGCTATCGCGCGGTCGCGCCGGGCTGGGCGGCGGAGCTGGCCTCGATCGCGCGGTCGGGACCACAGATCAGGGAGGCCGCCGCCGACGGCGACCGCACTCAGGTGAGGGCGCTGACCGAACGGCTGCTGGCCGCGGTCCGGTTGGCCCCCGACGAGCCGGCCGCCGCCCAGCTGACGAACTTCCTGCCGGGCGAGCTGCGTCCCGCGCCCGCCGATGTGACGACGCTGCGGCGCGCCGGGACCGGCCCGGTCACGGTCGCCTTCGAGGTGCGCACGAGCACGATCGATCTGGAGACCATCACGGTCACCCCCGGCCTGCGCGGCATGGGCCTCGGCACGGCGAATCTGGTGCACCTGTGCCGGACGGCCGACGAGCACCGGCTGCGGATCGTCGGCAGGCTGGTGCCGATCTTCCACGACGACTCGGCGCTGCCGAAGCTGGCGCGATGGTGCCGCAGACACGGCTTCGAAGTGCAGGAACGTGTGGGCGGCCGGATCACCCGAGAACCCGGAAATCCATTCTGACCTGCGTACAGAGGTCAAGATCAGCGGGTTTCGGACAGGACAGGATCTGATGATCATGCGGGCGTAAACTGGTCTATCCCCGGTCCACCAGGTTCGAAAGGGGTGGCCGCCCATGCGGAGCATCCGGCCTGTCCTGCTCGCGATCACCATGATCGCGGCGATGGTTCTCGGTTCCGGCGGCGCGTCCGCGCTGTCGGCAGGCACCACGACCAGCGGAGTGCGCGCCACGATCTCCCCCGCCGACGGCGCCACCGTCGGCGTCGCCCACCCGGTCACCGTCGAATTCGCCGACGCGGTCACCGACCGGACACGAGCGGAGCGATCCGTCCACATCAGCGCCGACCCCACGGGCCCGTTGCCCGGCACGTTCACCTGGACGGACGACCGCACGCTCACCTGGACGCCGGAGGGCATGCTGCCCGCCGACTCGCTGATCAGCGTCCGCGCCGGTGACATGCGCACCCAATTCGCGACCAACGCGGGCGTCTACGCCGAGGCCGACATGTCCGCGCACACCTTCACCGTCAGCATCGGCGGCCAGGTCGTGCGCACCATGCCCGCCTCGATGGGCAAGCCAGGCTGGGAGACGCCGACGGGCACCTACCCCGTGCTGGAGAAGTTCCGCTCCATCGTGTTCGATTCGCGCACCATCGGCATTCCGCTGAACTCGCCGGAGGGCTACCTCATCGACGGCGAGTACGCCGCCCGGCTCACCTGGGGCGGGGTGTTCGTGCACGCCGCGCCGTGGTCGGTCGACTCGCAGGGCTACGCCAACGTCAGCCACGGCTGCATCAACCTGTCCACCGAGGACGCCGCCTGGTACTACGAGAACGTCGGCATCGGCGACCCGGTGTACATCCACTGGTGAGCCCCGCCCCGGCGCCCGGCGCTGGGGCCGGTCACCGAAGCCCCGCGCGACAATTGTGGCCCCGCGCACCTTTCCGCGCGTCCGTGCCGGTATTTGGCTGATCCCCGCGACCCGGCGGTATCGTGCCCGGGGAGTTGTTTCGAGGCGTGCCGTGTGGCGCATCGGATGAAGGGCGGGGACATGAATCGATGGGATCCGGGCGCGCATCCTCGGGCACCGGAGTCCGTCTCGCCGGGCACGCAGGCACCGGACACGGCGTCGCAGGGGGGCCGCGGCGTCGAGGGTGCGACGCGGACCACCGATCTGTTCCCCGAAGAGGACGTCTTCGCGCGGATGATCGACCGCTCCCCCAAGCGCGGCCCGTGGTTGCGCTGGGCGCCGATCGTGCTCGGTTGCCTGGCCGCGATCGCGCTCGTCGCCGCGGCCACCCTGTTCCTCGGCGAGGACGAGTCCCCCCAGCAGGCCTCTACCACCGAGACCGTGCCGACCGGCGCGGGCGCTGCCGCCCAGTGTCCGGCCGAGCGGGTGGGCAACCGCATCCAGGGCAACGGCTCGGGCGGCACCGACTCCGGGCCCGCGGTGATCTTCGCCTTCCAGTACGCCTACTACGTGCAGCGTTCGGCCGAACTCGCGCGCGCCGCGGTCGCCCCCGAGGCGGCGGTGCCCACCGATGCGGAGATCCAGCGCGGCATCGACTCGGTGCCGGTGGGCACCACCCACTGCGTGACCATCAACCCCGGCGCGTTCGCGGGCCAGTACCGCGTGGTCGTCACCGAGCACCGGCCGGGGCAGTCACCGGTGAGCTACAACCCGCAGCTGGTCACCGTCGCCGAGACGGGCGGGCGCACCCTCATCACGAGCATCGCCGCGGCCTGAGCGGCGCTCCCGGCGACACCGCGGCCCGGCGACGCTCCGCTGCCGGGCCGCTGATCGCGCGTGCCGAGACCGTCGCTCTCAGCCGCGATGCTTCTCGGCGGCCTCCACCACGTGCCGCATGAGCAGCGCGGTCGTGACCGGCCCGACCCCGCCGGGAACCGGGCTCAGGCTCGCGGCCCTGCCCTGGACGGACTGCGCGTCCACGTCTCCGACGATCCCGCCGTCCGGTGACTCGTTGGTGCCCACGTCGATCACGACCGCGCCCTCGCGCACGTGGTCGGCGGTGATCAGCCCGGCCCGGCCCACCGCGGCGACCACGATGTCGGCGGCCGAGGTGACCGACGGCAGGTCGGTGGTGCGCGAATGGCAGACGGTGACGGTGGCGTTCTCGGCCAGCAGCAGCTGGGCCAGCGGCTTGCCGACGACATTGGACCGGCCGACGACCGCGACGTGCCGTCCCGTCAGCTCCACCCGATGGTGCTTCAACAGCTCGACCACGGCCTGGGAGGTGGCCGGCACGAAGCCGTCGAGGCCGGCGGCGAGCAGGCCGAGCGAGAGCGGGCTGACGCCGTCGACATCCTTGTCGGCGGCGATGGCCGGGCTGACGTCGTCGAGGCTCACACCCGCAGGAAGCGGGGTCTGCAACATGATGGCGTCCCACGCCGGGTCGGCGCTGCGTTCGGCGAGTTCGGCGCGGATGCGGTCGGCGCTCGCGTCGGCGCCGAGATCGATGCGCTCGCAGGCGATTCCGAGGCGCTCGGCGGCCTTGCGCAGCGAGTTGACGTACCAGGCGCTGGCCGGGTCGTCGTTGGCCACGATCAGGGCCAGCCGCGGTGCGGTGCCCGCGGCGGTCAGCGCTTCGGCGCGCTGCTTGGTGTCGGCGTTGATGGCGGCGGCGAGTTCCTTGCCGGTCAGCGAAACGGTATCCACGGCTTGACAGCCTAATCCTCGCCTCGGCCCGGTCCGGCCCCGCGTCGGGGCGCGGCGCATCCGGCATGCCCGACAGGTCCGGGCGTGAATTACCCGGGATCGACCGTGACCGGCCGTATGGTGATCTGGCCTGATTCCGCGCTCTCCGAGGCCGAAAGCTCCATCCGTAGACCCGTTCACTTTCGTGGAAAGGTGTCGACCGAAGTGAGATTTTCCCGGCAAGGCAAGACCTTCCTGGCGGCAGGTTGTGTCGCCGTCGCGTTGTCCGGTCTGGCGGGAGCTCCCGCTCAGGCGTCCCCCGAGACCGATCAGCTCTACAACTCCGCGCAGCGCCACTTCACCGCAGGCGATCCAGGGGCCGGTCGCGCGGAGCTGCGCAGGCTGATCGACATGGATCCCGCCGATGCCGAAGCGCTCGCGCTGCAGGCCATCTGGTCGCACTACGACAACGACCTGATCGCCATGCACGACGCGATGAACCGGCTGCGGGCGGTGAATCCGGCGATGGCCGCGGGCACCGACAACGTCTTCCGCGCCATCGGCGCCGCGGTCGGCACGCTGCCGAATCCGCTGCCCGCGCTGATCGGGCCGCAGACCGGCATCGTGGTGCTCGGCTACGGCCTGCTGCCCGACGGCGCGCTGCGCCCGGAGTTGGTCAACCGGCTGACCGCGGCGTGGATTCAGGCTGTCGCCGCCCCCTTCTCCCCCATCGTGGTCACCGGAGGCAATCCGCAGAACGGCATCACCGAGGCCGAGGCCATGCGCGACTGGCTGGTCGGCCGCGGCATCCCGGCCTCGCGCATCCACGTGGAGAACCGCGCGGGCTCGACGGTGCAGAACGCGCTGTTCAGCACCCGGCTACTGCGGAACGTGGGGGCCGACAGCGCGGTCGTGGTGACCTCACCGAACCACATCCGCCGCGCGGTGGCCGATTTCATCGTCGCGGGCACCCACGTGGTCGGGGCGATGACCTCGCTCGAACAGCTCGTCTCGCAGCTGCCGCCGCCCGCACGCCCGGCCCAGCGCGGCATCTACCTCGATGCCACCCGTACCTTCCAGTTGAGCACCGCGCGCTGACCGCCGCCGCGGCGATCGGTCCCGGAGTCGCGGAATCCACTGGCCCCGGCGACGGCAGCGGATCGATGATGGACCCATGCATCGTGTTCTCGCCGACCTGACGGCGCGGCTGCGCGCCGCGGGCTGTGTCTTCGCCGAGGAGGAGGCCGCCCTGCTCACCCGGGCAGCGGCGGCCTCCGGCGTGTCGGTGGACGAGTTGGCCGAGCGCCGGATCGCCGGAGCCCCGCTCGAGCACGTGCTCGGCTGGGTGGAGTTCGACGGATTGCGGATCGGGGTGGAGCCGGGCGTGTTCGTGCCGCGTCAGCGCACCGTGTTGCTGGTGGAGACGGCGGTGGCGCTCGCCGCGGACCGAGCGGACCCGGTGCGGGCGGTCGACCTGTGCTGCGGGTGCGGGGCGCTGGGGCTGGCGTTCGCGGTGCGGATGCGCGCGCTGGGCCGCGAGGTGGAACTGGTGGCGGCCGATGTGGACGAGACCGCGGTGCGGTGCGCGCGCGCCAATCTCGCCGGCCACGGCACCGTGGTGGGCGGTGACCTGTTCGCGGCGCTGCCGGAGTCGCGGGGCGGGCGGCTGGGCCTCCTGGTTGCCAAAGTCCCCAACGGCCCGCCCCACGCG
>NZ_JARWRU010000410.1 GCF_029867845.1 Nocardia farcinica
TCTTTGGCCGCGGGGGGGGGCCCCTGCGCCTTCTCCGGGTGGTTCACCCCCGAGTCGTGCCCGTCCCGGGCGGCGCGCTGGGCGGCGCGCCGCCACACTCCGACCAGATACTGCGGACGCCCGTCGCCGTCAGCCGCGAAGACCGCGTCCGCGCCGGAATCGGCCGCGCGGCGGCGTAATTCGCCGAGGGTATCAGCGGTGAGGAAGGGCATGTCCGCGGCGAGGACCGCCACCAGCGCCGCGCCCGGCGCGTCCAGCGCGGCGAGTCCGGCCGCGACGGCGGCGACCGGCCCCGAACCCGGCGGATGCTCCCGCGCCTGCCGGATCCGTGCGGGCAGCTCCGGCCGTGGCGGGCCGACCACCACGACGGCGGTGCAGTCCGAGACGGCCGCGAGCGCGGCCTCGAGCATGGAGCGGCCGCCGATCACCAGTCCGGGCTTGTCCACCCCGCCCATCCGGCTCGCCCGGCCGCCCGCGAGCACGATGGCGTCGGCGCCGCTCATCGGCCTGCACCCGGTGCGGACGCCGCCGATCGGGACGGGAGCGCGGGCGACGGAGTGGGCGAGGCAGGCATGGACGGCATGCTAGTGGCGTGTCGGGGCGGCCGCTCAGGCGCCGAGGCGGTCGGCGGCCGGGCGCAGCAGCCGGAACACGTTGGCCTCCGGGTCGGCGAGCACCGCAGCGCCGGGATCGCCGCCGTCGACCGGGGTGGCGCCTGCGACGCAGAGCCTGGTCAGTTCCTCGGCGTAACCGGTCCAGATCTCCAGATCCAGATGCAGCCTGCCGCCGTCCGCGCCGCCCCCGGTGTCGGCGGCGCGCGAGAACTCCAGCCAGGCGCCGAGGCCGGTCGGCGATCGCAACCCCACCAGATCGGGATCGCGGCGGGCCACCGGCCAGCCGAGCGCGCGGGACCAGAACTCCGCCAGCCGATCGGGATCGGCGGCGGCGACCACCAGGGCCGCCACCGGGCCGGTGCCCTCGTACTCCACGCGCGGTTCGAGCACGCAGAACTCGTTGCCCTCCGGGTCGGCCAGCACCGTCCACGGCACCTCGCTCCGACCGAGGTCGACGGCTCGCGCGCCGAGCTCGACGGCGTGCCGCACCTGGCGGCGCCGGTGCTCGTCGGTGCGGCTGCACAGGTCGAGATGCATCCGGTTACTGCCCGCCTCGGACGCCCCGGCGGGGCGGAAACTCAGCACCGCGTCGCAGCCCGCCGCGTCGGGCGGGGCCACGTCCACCCGTTCCGGGGTGTCCAGCACCACCGGCCACCCCAGGAGCTCGGCCCAGAATCCGGCCAGCCCGCGTGGCTGGTCCGCGTCGAACACGACACACGCCAGATGGGTGGACATGGACCCACGGTAGCCCGGTTCGGCGGACACGGAGGGGACTTCGGCGCACCGAGTCCGGGGCGTTGCCGGGTATGTCGTGCGAGCCGTGCGCCGGGCGGAATCAGGGCAGCCGGTGGTGCGCCGCGGCCATGTCGACGCGGCCGTCGCGCACCGGGACGCCCTCGGCGGCCAGCAGTCGCGCCTGTCGCGCGGACTTGTGCGTGGCCAGCCTGCCACCGGCGGCCACCACCCGGTGCCAGGGCAGATCGGCGGAATCGGTGCGCAGGATCCAGCCGACCGTGCGCGGCGTGGACAGCCCGGCCGCCGCGGCCAGGTCGCCGTAGGTGACCACCCGGCCGGGCGGGATGCCCGCGATCAGGGCGCGCACGTGCTCGATCTGCGCCTCGCTGGTGGCCGCCATCGCTACAGCACTCCGCGGATCAGCTCCGCCGTCCGCGCGGCGCGGGCCAGCGGCACCATGTGGTCGCAGTCGAACTCGTGGACGGTCAGCGCCGGGCCGAGGTGCTCGGTCAGCGCGGCGCGGAAGGCCGGGGTGACGAACGGCGGCCGCACCAGCATCGCCTGCACCAGCACGGTCGGCGTCCCCGCGGGCGGGAGCACGAACGGGCGAGCCAGCTGACCCCAGTAGGAGGTGATCGCGGGCAGGCTCAGCCGCCAGCCGACCCGGCCGTCGCGGGTGGGCGCGAGATGCTCGTCGAGTTCGATCTCCAGCAGTTCGGCGGGCACGTCGTGCCAGGCGCTGGCCAGCTTGTCGCGGCGGGCCTCGTCCCGATCGGCGTAGTCGGGATGGTCGAGGCCGCGCTGGGCCGTGTCGGCCAGCATCGCCGGGTCGATCGCGATGGCCGGGTCGAGCAGCACCAGGGCGCGCACCAGCTCCGGGTGACTCGCGGACAGGTGAACGGCGCTCGCGCCACCGAAGGAGTGGCCTGCCACCACCACCGGCCCGTCGGTCTCCGCGCGCAGCAGATCCGCCAGGTCGGCCACCACGGTCTCGAAGTCCCAGGGCGGCAGCGCGGTGGAACGGCCGTGGCCGCGCAGGTCGGGGGCGAGCACACGGACCCCTGGCAGCTGCGCCGCCAGCGCGGCCCAGCGCGCGCCGTGCCCGGTCAGGCCGTGCAGGGCCAGCACCACCGGGCCGTCCTCGGGACCGAAGCGGTGAAGGTTCAGAGTCGACACCCGGACCATTGTGTCCGCCCCGTGGTCCGGCCGCACCGCCGCGGGTCACGCCGGGGGTGGTGACGCATCCGACTCCACGGGGCCGTACCGGCCGATCGTGTCGGCCCGGTCTGTTGCAATAGCCCCCGTGGTGCGATCGGATAGCGCGGTGCGACTGGTTCGCCGGACAGTAACGCCACCCGGGGCCCGGCTCTGGGGCGCCGAACTGCGCCCGCTGTTCACGGCCGTCGCAGGCCCGCCCGCGCCCCGCCCCGGCTGGCGGCCATGGCAGGTGCTCGGCGGGCCGGGCGCCGGCAAGACCTCGCGGCGGGTCGATCGGGCCGCCGGCCGCAGCGCCGGGGGCGTCGACCCGGAGTCGGTGCTGGTGCTCACGCACGCCAAACACGCCGCCGCCGCCGTACGTGACGCGGTCACCGCACGGCTGTCCGAGGGCGACCCGGCCACCGGCGGCGTCCCCGGCGCGAGCCGCGAACCACTGGTGCGCACCGTGCACTCCTACGCCTTCGCCGTGCTGCGCAGGCACGCCACGGCCCACGGCAATCCACCGCCGCGTCTGCTGACCGGTGCCGAACAGGATGCCGTGCTGCGCGAGATGCTGCGCGGCGACCTGACCGACATCGCCGCGGGCGCGCACGAGCTGTGGCCGCGTCGCCTGCACCCCGCCCTCGGCCTTGACGGCTTCGCCCAGCAGTTGCGCGACCTCATGCTGCGCGCCACCGAACGCGGCCTCGGCCCCGAAGACCTGGAACGCCTCGGTCACGAGCACGACCGCGAGGAGTGGGTGGCCGCGGGCCGGTTCCTGCGCCGCTACGAACAGTCGCTGCTGTTGCGCTGGTCGGTCGGCGTCGAGGCGCCCGAGGCCACCGCGCCCGCCCA
>NZ_JARWRU010000411.1 GCF_029867845.1 Nocardia farcinica
GGAGACGGCGGCCCAGATGCTGAGCACCAGCAGGCCGACCCCGGCCCAGGCGCGCAGTTCGAAGCGCTGCCACAGCGGCAGCCGGGCGAGCCGGACCGGCTTTTCGGCGTCGGGCTCGGCGGGCAGCCGTGGCAGGTCGGAGAGCACCAGGCGCAGGTCGTCGCGGGTGGTGGTGGCGTAGACCCGGGCGACGCGCGCGTCGTATTCGACGATGTCGAGCCTGCCGTCGGCCAGGTGCCGGGCCAGTTGCCGCACGACCTGGTCGCGTTCGGCGTCGGAGGCGCGGGTAGCGGGCGAGATTTCCATGACCGGTTCTCCTGATCGACGGGGGGATACTCGAGGCCGACACTCCACTGTGGAATGTCTGACGTCCAGCATGCACCCTCCATAGTGGAATGTCAACCCGTGAAACACGACCAGACAGGTGTCCAGTTCTGCTGGCGAACACCGTCCCCGCCCGGCAGTATGGGCACGGTGCCGACGACGGCACACCGAACCACGAGGAGGCATGCGTGTCCGAAACCGTGCGCGGGGTCATCGCCCGAGCCAAGGGAGAGCCGGTCGAGGTGGTCGACGTGGTCGTTCCCGACCCGGGCCCGCACGACGTGGTGGTCCGCGTCCAGGCGTGCGGCGTCTGCCACACCGACCTGCACTACCGCGAGGGCGGCATCAACGACGAGTTCCCGTTCCTGCTCGGCCACGAGGCCGCGGGCGTGGTGGAGACCGTCGGCGCGGCGGTCACCCATGTCGAGCCCGGCGATTTCGTCGTGCTGAACTGGCGCGCGGTGTGCGGCGAGTGCCGCGCCTGTAAGCGCGGCAGGCCCTGGTACTGCTTCGCCAGCCACAACGCGAGCAAGAAGATGACCCTCACCGACGGCACCGAGCTGAGCCCGGCACTGGGCATCGGCGCCTTCGCCGACAAGACTCTCGTACACGAGGGCCAGTGCACCAAGGTCGATCCCGAGGCCGACCCGGCCGTCGCCGGCCTGCTCGGCTGCGGCGTGATGGCCGGTCTCGGTTCGGCGCTCAACACCGGCGGGGTGACCCGAGGCGACACCGTCGCGGTGATCGGCTGCGGCGGTGTCGGCGACGCGGCCGTGGGGGGGGGGGCGGGGGT
>NZ_JARWRU010000412.1 GCF_029867845.1 Nocardia farcinica
CCGGCGGCCCCCCCGGGGGGGGCCCCCGGGCCCCCCCCCGGGGGGGGGCCCCCCCCGGCCCCCCCCGCCGGGGGGGGGGCCCCGTACTCTACTAGCGCCCCCCCGCCCCGGCCGGGGGCGGTCGTGGCCTCCTGAGGCCGCCGCACGACCCTGCCGCGGCCCCGTCGCCGTCGGGACGCGCCGTTGCGGCGAGAACGTCGAGCCCCGGTCCGTGTCCGGCTCCGACCGTCACGGCCGGGGCTTCGTGCTGTCCACGGCCGGGCGTCCCGCGCGGGCGCGGAGGCATGCTGGAAACCATGCTGCCTGTGCTCGACCTCGGCTCCGCCGACACCGATACCGATGCCTTCCGCACCGCCCTGCGCGAGGCCGCCCACCACGACGGGTTCTTCTATCTGGTCGGACACGGGGTGCCGCGGGCCGATATCGACGGCATCCTCGCGCTCGCCCGCGAGTTCTTCGCCCTGCCCGCCGAGGCCAAGGAGGAGATCAGCCAGCTGCGCAGCCCGCAGTTCCGCGGCTACTCCCGCCTCGGCGGAGAGCTGACCAACGGCCGGGTCGACTGGCGCGAACAGGTCGACATCGGCCCCGAGCGGCCCGTCGTCCCGGACGCCGAGGGATACCTGCACCTGCAGGGCCCGAATCTGTGGCCGTCGGCGCTGCCGGAGTTGCGGCCCCCCGTCGAGCGGTGGGTGCAGATGCTCGGCGAGGTCGGGATGCGGCTGCTGCGGCACTGGTCGGTCTCGCTCGGCGCCGCCGAGACCCACTTCGACGCCGCCTTCGCCGAGAACCCCGCCACCCTCATCAAGGTGGTGCGTTATCCGGGCAGCGCTGAGACCGCCCAGGGCGTGGGCGCGCACAAGGACTCCGGCGTGCTGACCCTGTTGCTGGTCGAGCCCGGGTCGACCGGCTTGCAGGTGGAGACCGAGCGCGGCGAATGGATCGACGCCGACCCGCTGCCCGGCGCGTTCATCGTCAATATCGGCGAACTGCTCGAATACGCCACCGGCGGATATCTGCGCGCCACCCGGCACCGGGTGCTCGCCCCCGCGCCCGGCGCCGACCGGATCTCCATCCCGTACTTCCTCAATCCCGCGCTCGACGCGCAGATACCGCCGATCGCGTTGCCGCCGGAACTGGCCGCCCGCTCGCGCGGGGTGGAAGCCGACCCGAACAATCCGATCTTCGGCACCTACGGTGAGAACGCATGGAAATCGCGGGTGCGGGCGCACCCGGATGTGGCGTGGAAGCATCACGGTATCCGGCCTGCCGGACACGCTTCGTCGTATCGAGCGCCGGCGCCGGAAGACTACCGGGCCGTCAGCGGGGGATGGCGTTCTGGAGCCCGCCGACCTCGGTGATCTCCCAGTTCGCCGCGCGGTCGATGGTGAGCGAGTAGGTGACCGTGGTGCGTGCCCCGTCCGGGTTCTGCACGCTGGTGGAGTCGACCGTCAGGTAGGCGTTGACCTGGAACACCCCGTCGGACTCCGAGATCACGTCCGCGGAGAGAGCGGTGGCGGTCGAGGTCCACTGCAGGGGCAGCAGGATCTGTTCCAGCTGCGGGGCGGTGGCGTCGAACTTGGCCGCCAAGGGCGCGGCCGCGCCGTCCTTCAGGCGGGTGAACCAGGAGGCGACGTCGCGGTAGTCGATGGTGGACGCGCCGAGTGCGTAGTCGAGGGCGATCTGTTCGGCGCGTCGCTCGTCGGCCGCGCGGGCCTCGGTGGCGGCGATGGTGGAGCGGGCCGAGGCGTACAGGATGCCCAGTGTCACCGTCGCTGTGAGCAGGGCTGCCACCACCAGGACGGTCAGCGCGGTCGACAGCTCGACGGACACGGTTCGCGCGCCGACAGTCGTGGGTGCGGTGTGCTCGCGCGCCTGCTTCGCGTCCGTGGCTGTGCTCTCCCTTTCCGGGGCGGAGTCCGAGGGGACCGTCCCCGGTGTGGTCGCCGTGGTCTCCGGCGGCTCGGTGGACTCCGGGGTGCCGGTGGTTGCCGTGCTCATGCTCCGTCCTTTCGTGACAGGAGTTCTCACTTCAGGGTGACCCGGAAGCGCAGGACGCCATCGGGTTCGACGGTGCTCAGGGCCTGGTCGAGCAGTGCGCCGATGTCCAGATCGGGCATGCGCGCCACCGCGTCGGTGACCACGGGGGCCAGCATCGGTCCCAGTGGCGCGATGTCGGGGCCGATCTCGCGCAGCAGGGCCTCTACCTCGGTGAGGAAAGGGGCGACACCGTCGCCGGTGAAGTAGTCCGAGGGCGGTCGGCTCTCCACGAGCACCGAGCCGTTCTGCACGATCGCGCTCAGCGTCACCCCGAACTCGCCGAACAGCGGTCCGGCCACGGCCAGCGAAGGTCCCATCCAGTCGATGTCGCCACCCATGGCCTGCATGTCGTCGAACAGCTGGCGCAGGGTCGTGGTCCGGCTGAGCAGGGTCGCCGCCAGCAGGGCGGTGGAGCGTTGCAGGGTCTGCACGGCGGCGTCGGTGCCATCGAGCGCCTGGTCGAAGGTGGTGACCAGGCTCGCCATGACCTCCGGGCGGATCGCGTCGAGGAGCTCCACCACGCGGGTGGACAGGGCGGTCACGGTGGCGGGCATCTGGATGCGATCGGCCGTGATGATCTGCCCGTCCTCGAGATACGGGCCCGCGCCGCCGCGGGGTTCGAACGCGACGTAGGGCTCGCCCAGGGCGGAGAGCATGTCGATGCGGATCTCCCCGTCGACCGGCACCCGATGGCGCTCGTCGACGCGCAATCGCACCAGCACCCCCGAGGCCCGGGTGCGCACCGATTCGGTCCGGCCGACCTGGATTCCGTTGAGCAGCACCGGCGCGCCGGCGCCGAGACCGCCGGAGTCCTCCAGGTGCAGCTCCACGGTGATGTGGTCGCGTCGCGGATCCAGGTGCAGCACACCGAGACTCATGTAGGCGACGCCGAAGACCAGCACCGCGGCGATCGCTGTCAACGAGGTGAGCGTGCGGACGTTCATCGGACCGCCCCGATCATGCGCAGGGTGTCGACGATGCGGGCGGTCTGCTCCTCCGGGGGCAGGGCGGTGCCACCGGCGACGGTGATCCGGGTGAGATCCACCCGTGGGCTGCCGCCGGCCAGCGGGATGATCTCCTCGTGCAGCAACTCGGTGAGCGCCTTCAGATTCGACGGCGCCGAGGTGTCCAGGGGCGCGCTGCCGAACAGCATCGGCACGACCGCCCGGACGGCGGCATCCAGTGATTGCACGATCGGCGCCACCCAGCTCACCGCCGGACCCACCGGGCCGAGCGAGGTGAGCACGAAGATGACGCCGATCTGGGTGTCGATCGCATCGGTGGTGTGCTGCACGCCGTAGGGGGTGAGCAGATCGTCGAGGATCACCCCGTTGTCGAGCACACCCCGCTCGACCACCGACTCCAGCCCGTCCAGCACGGCGTCAACGGCGGCGGTGTCGGCGGCCAGGTCGTCGAGGTCGGAGCCGAGCGCACCGGCGATGCGAGCGGTCTCGCGCGGGTCCTGCGGAAGTGCTCCGTTGACCGTGCGGACGATGTCCTGCATGTCGGTGATGGCGCCGCTGCCGACAAAGATCGAGAGGGCGGCCAGGATGTCCTCGATGAGCGGCGGTTGCACGGTGTGGTCGAGCGGGATGGTGGCGCCGGGCGCGAGCGTGGGCCCGCCGGGGTGCTCGGGTTCGGTCAGCGCGATGTGGACATCACCGAGCGGGGTCTCCTGCCGCAGTTCGGCGGTCGTGCCCACCGGCAGCCGCACCGAATCGAGCACCTCGATCTCGGCGACCACGAAACCGGGGCGCGCGCGGGTGGCATCGATCAGGGTGAGCTCGGTCAGTTCGCCCACGCGCACACCGTCGGCGATGACCTTCGCGCCCTGCGGCAGGTTCAGCACATTCGCGAACTCGACGCGAAGCGGGTAGGTGGGGCCGTCGACGCCGGCGCCCGGCACCGGGATGTGGGCGGGCTGGAACGAACAGCCCGCCGTGGCCGAGCCGAGTGTGAGGGACAGCGCGGCGACACCCAGGACCGCTCGCTTCCCGAGCACGCGCAGGGCCGATCGTGCCGGGAGCAGGCGAGCAGGCGCGGTCATCGGGCGCTCACCGCCGCGGCGAGCAGGGCAGGCAGGGAAACCCGCACCACGCCCTCGTCGGAGACAGGGCAGGGGTGCCCGGTGACGAGCTGGACGGCCGCGCACACGCGGGCCGCCTCGGCCTCGGGCAGGGCGAGGGCGGGCGGGGCGTAGCGGATCGTCGTCACGCCGGTGAGCGGGTCACGGGCGCCGGTGAAGCCGGCGGCCAGGGCGGGGGTCATCTCGATCAGTTCGGCGGCCGAACCGATGCCGGCGGCCAGCAGGCCGGGGAGTTCGGCGGTGCCGGAGCGGGTGCGGATGGCGGGCGCGATCATGCGGATCACATCGTTGAGCTGTGGGAGCACCGAGGCCAGGTCGTCGACGAGCTGGATGATGGGCGGGAAGGCGATGGTGACGATGTCGTGGAAGGTCTGCGGCAGCCCGCTGACCACCGATTCGGCGGTGCCCCAGCTCGCCCTGGCCCGATGGGTGAGGGCGGCAAGGGCGTCGATCAACGCGCCGATCCGGTCGATGGCGGCGTGCGGGGCCGCCAGAGCGCGGGCCAGTTCCTGGATGACGGCGTTGATCTGCTCGCCGGTGCCCGCGGTGGCCCGGTCGAGGGCGGCCAGTCCGCCGACCGCGTCGGCGGCGTCGGGCCTGCCGTCGCGGTTCAGCTGGTCGGCGAGTCCGGCGAGTGCGTCGAAGGTCTGCGAAAGGCTCTGCGGGGTGAGCGTTCTGGTGATGCAGTGCGCGGGTTCCCAGCCGGGCCCGTCCGGCTCCGCGCCGACGAGTTCGAGCCTGCGGTCGGCCAGCAGGGTGTCGCTGACGGTCACCGCGCCGACATCGGTGGGCAGGGTGCGGTCGGCGCGGACGGTGAAGCGCACCCGCGCCGAAGCGCCGATGGATTCGATGCCGGTGACCTCCCCGACCCGGACCCCGAGGACGGTGACCGCGCTGCCCTCGTAGAGGCCGACGCTGTCGGGCATGTCGGCGCAGTAGGCGCGGGTCTCGGGTTCGGGCCGGGCCAGGCCGTAGGCGGCCGCCGCGACCAATGCCACGGTGAGCAACATGGCGGTGGACATGAATCCGCGCGACCCCAGCACGCGAGCGAGCATCAACAGCCACCTCCCGGCACCGGCACGCACAGGCCGGGCAGTGCCACGCTCGCGCCGGAATGGTCGACGGCCACACCGCCTTCCGGCGCCGCCAGCGGCAGCAGGCGCTGCCCGAGCGTGATGAGCGAATCGAGCAGCACGCCCATGCGGTCGCCGAGCTCGGTCAGTCGCGGCACCAGCTCCGCCAGCGGCTGTGCCCGCTCGCGCACTGTCTCGTCCCAGGCCCAGCCGAGCGGCGCGAGGCCGCCCAGGACCGCCGAGACGTCGTAGAGCGCTTGGGCCACCTGGGATTTGTAGGTCTGCACGATCGTCTGCAAGGTGCCCAGATTCCGCACCAGTTGCGCCAGCACCTCCGAGGCGCCGCTCATCGCGGTCAGATACTCCTCGGCCAGCGCGATGGCGCGGGAGATGTCGGCGTTCTGCCGGTCCATGATCTCGGCCAGGTCCTCGGTGGCGGTGATCGCCGCGCGCACCGCCTCCGGGCTGCCGCCGACCGCGGCCGCGACGGCGTCGAGGTTCTCGCGCACCAGCTCGCCGTCGAGACCGGAGACCGGTTCGATGGCGGCCTGGAAGACCTGGGTGAGGGTGTAGGGCAGGGTGACTCGTTCCCGGGGGATGACCTGGGAGCCGAGTGGTTCCACACCGGCCGGTTCGAGGGCGAGATAGTAGCCGCCGACGACGGTCAGCATCCGCACCGACAGGGCGGTCCGGTCACCGACGAAGACCTCGTCGGCCACGGTGAAGGTCATGCGCACCCGGTCCGCCAGCAGGTCGAGGGATTTCACCTTGCCGACCGGAATGCCCGCCAGCCGCACGTCGTCGCCCTCCCTGATCTGCCCGGCCTGGGCGATCTCGGCGGTGTAGGTGTGCGCTGACTCGGTGCCACGCACGTACACCAGCCCGATCACGGCGACCAGCAGCACCGCCAGGCACATGCCCGCGACACCCCACCGCAGGTCGGTGCCGGGGTCCTCCGGGCCGGTGCGCGGACGGCGCCGCGGCGACGCGAGACGGTGATGCGATGTCAGGACCGGCACAGCACGACCTCCTGTCCGGCGAACAGGATCGCCAGCGGCGCGGGCGCCGCGGACGCACCGTGGGTGCAGGTCGGTTCGGCCTGCGGGCCGGTGGCCGGGACCACCGCCGCGATCGACTGGACGAGTCCGGGCAGCCGGTCGAACACCGCCACCGCGGTCGCGGGGTCTGGGAAGGCCTGCCGCAGCAGCAGATCCAGATCACGGCCGGGTTCGCCGGTGACGCCAAGCGTGGCGAGCATGGCGCGGACCGGCTGGATGACCGGCGGGATGTGCAGGGAGAACTCGACCAGGCCGGGCAGTTTGTCGGCGATCGAGGTGAACAGATTGGTCAGATTGGTCAGCATCTGCACCGCGTCACCGGAATTGCCGCCGAGCAGCTCGGCCGTGCGCGCCAGATTCGCCACCAGGACCGAGATCACCGCCTGGCGGTCGGAGGCAAAGCGGCTCAGCCGCTCGATGGCGTCCAGGGCCGGAGCGATGCCGCTGCCGTCGCCGTGCAGGACGGCCAGGATGCTCTCGGTGAAGTGGTTGATCTCGCCGGGGGAGAGCTGGGCCAGCACCGGCTGCAAGCCGTTGAACAGCGTGGTGATGTCGAAGGCGGGCACCGTCCGGGTGGTGTCGAACACCGTGCCCGGCTCCCGCAGGGCACTCGGCTGCTCGGGCTGCACGATCTCCAGATAGCGGAATCCGGTGAGGTTCTGGTATTTGACCGCGATCACGCTGTCGGCGAACACGGGCCGGTCGCGCTGCACGGTGAAGCGGGCCCGTGCCAGCCCGCCGTCGAGGGTCAGTTCCCGCACCTTGCCGACCTGTACCCCGTACATGCGCACGTCGTCGCCCACCCGCAGGCCGTTGGCATCGGTTAACAGGGCGGTGTAGCCGACGGTCGGGCCGTCGACGGGACGTCGCACCAGCTGGAAGACGCCAACCAGCGCCACGGCCGTCACCAGGACGGCCGCTGCCACCCGGAGAAAGAGTGCC
>NZ_JARWRU010000413.1 GCF_029867845.1 Nocardia farcinica
CGCCGCGCCGGCCTTCGTTCCTCTGCCCACCCCGGCCTAGCCGGGGCTGGTGCGGGGCCAGGTCGGGGGGTGGCCGCAGCGGCTCGTCGGTGGCCGTTCCGCCGCCGGAACCGCAGGCAGACAGCGCCACGACCAGGACAAGCCCGGTGAACAGCGCCGACGGTATCCGCATGCCTGGCACTCTACCGGCGCGCGGGCGGGGGATCCCCGGTCAGCGGACGGTGACGACGACCTTGCCGGTGGCGGTGCGGTTGTCCAGGGAGGCGACGGCCTCGGCGGCCTTGTCCAGCGGGTAGGTCACCGGCGTCGGCGCCGCCATGGCCCCGCTCCCCACCAGCAGGCCCACCTATTACCACAGCTCGCGCAGGTATCCGGGGTTGGACATGAACCACTCGCCCCAGGCCGCGCCGACCACCTCGACATTGCGCAGCAGCAGCCGGTTGACCTTCACGGTCGGGATCTCGCCCGCGGTGAAACCGACGACCAGCAGCCTGCCCGCCTGGGCCAGCGAGCGGATGCTGTCGGTGAAGCGGTCACCGCCCACCGGGTCGAGCACGATGTCCACACCCCGGCCGCCGGTCAGCTCCTTGACCTCGGCCAGCCAGTTGTCGGTGAGCACCACGTCGGTGGCGCCGTTCGCCCTGGCCACCTCGGCCTTCTCCGCGGTGCTGACCACCGCGATCACCCGGCCCGCGCCCAGCGCCTTCGCCATGCGCAGGGTGGAGGTGCCGACACCGCCCGCGGCGCCGTGCACCAGCACGGTCTCGCCCTCGGCCAGCCTGCCGCGCTTGCGCAGGCAGAAGTGCACGGTGAGGTCGTTGAACAGGATGCCCGCGCCCGCCTCCATGGAGATGTTGTCCGGCAGCGGGAACACCAGGTCGGGCAGGGTCACGGCGGTCTCGGCGACCGCGCCGCCGAGCATGGTCAACGCCAGCACCCGGTCACCGGCCTTCACGTGCGCGCCCTCGGGGGCCTCGCGGACCACGCCCGCGACCTCGCCGCCCACCACGAACGGCAGCTGCGGCTTCATCTGGTAGAGCCCGCGCGTCATCAGCACGTCGGGGAAGGCGATGCCCGCGGCGTGCACGTCGATGACCACACCGCCCGGGAGGGCGGGTTCGGGGATGTCGACGATCTCGACCGCTTCCGGTCCCTCCAACTTGCTGACCTGTGCTGCGCGCATGGGCCGACCTCTCTGTCCATTCCCGGGGTCCGATCACCCGGGTCCGATGGCGCGGGTCCGTGCGGTCCCGCGGTCCGTCCGGCGGCGCCGGTCGTCGCCGGTGACACCGTGACCAACATAACGAACGGTCGTTCCGGCGGCGCGGCGCACACCCGCCCGCCCGGTGAACGGCTGCGCTGACCTGGCGGGATTGCTATCCTGGCCCGGCTCGATGGTCGGGGAAGCCATCGGCGGCTCCGGGCCAGGAGCGTGACGGCAGGAGGGGGAATCGGCGTGGCCGAAGAGCAGCTACGGGTCGATCCTGACGCGCTCAGGACCTTCGCGACCCGGCTCGGCACGGAAGCGGGGGAACTCACCGCGCTCGGCGCGGGCGGCGCGATCGACGCGGCGGCGGGCGCCCTGCCCGGCACGCCGTTCGACGCGGCCGCACGGCGCTCCGGCGACGCGGTCACCCGCTGCCTGTCCAGGATGGCCGAACGGCTCACCACCGTCGCCGACGCCATGGACGACGCGGCGGGTGTCTACGAGCTCACCGAGGCCGAGTTCGAGCGCACCCTCACCACGATCGGGATGCAGCTGCCATGACCCTCACCGTCGACGACGTCGCCGCCTGGCAGCCCGACCGCCTGACCGCGGCGGCCGACCACCTGAAGTCCGTGTACGAGGGCATCGACCGCATCGTGGGCAAGGCCGTGACCGACACCCGCG
>NZ_JARWRU010000414.1 GCF_029867845.1 Nocardia farcinica
CGTCGCCCTGGTCCTGCCCCGCCACCACGACCCCGGCCACGTCTGGGCCTGGTCACGATGGCGCCGCCGACGACAACACCAAGCCCGGCTATCCCACTACCGGCGACGAGGCCACCCACTCACCTGAGTGTCGTTGCAGTACTAACGGGCCGAAGGCCGTCCCGCCGAACCATTCACCTCGTAAGCGAAAGATCGTTGGTTCGGCGACACCGGACTCACCTGCCAGGCCGAGTTCGGCGCCTGGCGTCACCGCGGGCTACCCCCGAATGTCTTTGGGCCCCTTGCCATCGCGGATGCGGGCGATGTACTCGCGGGTGAAGTCGCTGTATCGGGCGATCGCGGACGGGCCGACGCCATCGTCGAGGGCGGCGCGGATGGTGGCGAACAACTCCGAGCGGGCCTGGTCGTAGGCCGCTCGCGCGGCGCGGATCGCGGCCGCGTGGTCGGTCTCGTCGCTCATGCCCGCCATCATCGCATAACACTGTTCGCGAACATAGTTGACAAACACTCGGCCGAGCCTCAATGTGAACTGAGTACGCGAATTTTGTTCACATGATGGGGGTTCGGATGTCTCTGAGATCCACGGTCTACTTCGCCGGTTGGGGTGGCGATTCGCTGGGCTGGGAGGAGGTTCCCGGCATCGAGTTGCGGCTGGCGGCCAACCACAACCCGGTGTGTGTGGAGGTCCACACACTGAACTTCCCGGACGCCGAGCATCTTCCGCCCGGCGACGTCGAAGCCATCGACCTGGCGACCTTGCCCTATACCGAGTTGTTCTGGGCGTCGCCGGCGTGCCCGGCCTGGACCGACGCCAAGGGCCGCAAACGGTACTTCGACAAGTCGAATCAGTACACGCTGCTCAGCGACGACGAGCTGGGGACGGTGATCGAGGATCCGGCTGAGGCCCGCTCGCGCGGGCTGGTCGAGCAGATCCCGCGCTACCTGCGGGCGATGGCCGGGCGCGGCACCCCGGTGCTGGCCGGGGTGATGGAGAACGTCATCCAGTGCCGTCGCTGGGATCAGTGGGACCGCTGGCTGCGCGCGATCGAGTCGATCGGCCCCGGCTACGAGACCCGGGTGATCGCGCTCAACAGCATGCACGCGGTGCCGCGCCGGTGCCTGCCCGCACCGCAGAGCCGCGACCGGCTCTATGTCGCCTACTGGCTCAAATCCCTGGGGCGACGCCCGGACTGGGACAAATGGTTGCGCCCGAAAGCCTGGTGCCCGACTTGCGATCGGGTGGTGGACGCGGTGCAGTCCTGGAAGCAGCCCGGCATCGACATGGGCCGCTACGGCGCCCGCCACGGCCAGTACGTCTACCGCTGCCCGGCCAAGTCCTGCCGCTTCCAGATCGTGGAGCCGTTCACGGTCCCGGCCGCCGCCGCCATCGACTGGAGCCTGGATCCGGGAGAGAAGATCGGCGAGCGGGCCCGCCCGCTGGCCGCGGCCACGATGGAGCGGATCCGGATCGGGCTGGCGAAATTCGCTGGTGAGTCGTTCCTGACCCCGGCCGGGGGCACCTGGCGCGCCGACCCCACCGCGCTGTCGGCGCCGATGCCCGCCCGCACGACCCGCGAGAGCGACGGCCTGGTGGTGCCGCCGCTGATCGTGCAGACCAGCAAGCGCGCCGACCTCACCGCCCGCAGCACCGGCCAGCCGCTGCCGACACAGACCACCCGCCGCGAACTCGCCGTGGCCATCCCGCCGTTCATCACCAGCCTGCGCGGCGGCGGCAGCAGGAAGACCGCCCGCCACGTCGGAGAACCGCTGGGCACCTTCTCCGCCAGGGGCTTTCACCACGGCCTGGTGCAGCCGCCCGGATCGACCGCGGTCGTCGAGCAGCTGGCGGGCACGCGTGAGCAGCTGCTCGTGCCCTACTACCGCACCGGCCTCGCCCGCCCGCTCACCGAGCCGATGGGCACCCTGACCACCCGCGACCGGCACGGCCTGCTCGGCATCGACCCCGACAGAATCCTGGCCGAGTGCACGTTCCGGATGCTCGAACCCGACGAGATCCGGGCCGGGATGGCATTCCCGCCCACCTACATCCCCATCGGCGACAAGCGCACCCAGGCGGCCGGCTACGGCAACGCGGTCACCCCACCGGTGCCCGAGGTCATCGGCTGCGCCCTCGTCGAAGCCATCACCGGAGAACCGATCGAAAGGACCGCCGCATGAGCGCCACCGGTATCGAATGGACAGAAACCACCTGGAACCCGGTCACCGGCTGTGACCGGATCAGCGCGGGCTGCGACCACTGCTACGCCCTGGCGATGGCCAAACGGCTCAAGGCGATGGGCTCGGCGAAGTATCAGCGCGACGGCGACCCGCGCACCTCCGGGCCCGGGTTCGGCGTGAGCGTCCACCCCGACGCCCTCGACATCCCGCGGCGGTGGCGGGCACCGCGGATGGTGTTCGTCAACTCCATGTCCGACCTGTTCCACGCCCGTGTCCCCGACGCCTTCGTCCACGCCGTCGTCGAGGTCATGCGGCAGACGCCGCAGCACACCTACCAGGTGCTGACCAAGCGCCCGTCGCGGGCGCGGCGGCTGACCGAACGCGGCCTGGTGCTGCCCGACAACGTCTGGATCGGCACCTCGGTCGAGCACGGTGCGGTCACCCACCGCATCACCGACCTGCTCGCCATCGACGCCGCGGTGCGTTTTCTGTCGTGCGAGCCGCTGCTGGGCCCGATCGACCTCGACCCGTGGCTCTTCCCCGACCGGTGCCCGGACGGCTGCTCGTGCCGGTGGCCCGACGACGGCGACCACAACGAATGCGCCTGCGGTGGCGCCTGTGCGGACTGGGCGCCGCGCCCGGCGATCGACTGGGTGATCGTCGGCGGGGAATCCGGCCCGGCCGCGCGGCCGATCGACCCGGAATGGGTGCGCGACCTGCGCGACCAGTGCGTCACCGCGGGCACGGCGTTCTTCTTCAAGCAGTGGGGCGGACGCACCCCCAAGGCCGCCGGCCGCGAACTCGACGGCGTGATCTGGAGCCAGTTCCCCACCGCCGCCAGGAGGACCGCATGACCGGCGCGGCGGTGTTCGCGGCCGTTCTCGGCACCTACCTCGTCGCCCACCAGGTCGGCGACTACTGGGTGCAGACCGACCACCAGGCCCAGACCAAAGGCCGACCCGGCTGGAGCGGGCGCTGGGCCTGCACCAAGCACGTCGCCACCTACACCCTCACCCTCGCCCTGTGCCTGGCCACCGTCGATTGGTGGCTCGGCATGCCGGTCCAACCGGCGTGGGCTGCGGCTGGACTGACGGTCTCGGCGGTCACGCACTACTGGGCCGACCGCCGCGCCACCTTGGCCTGGCTCGCCGACCTTCTCGGCTCCGGCGGCTTCTACCGCGCCGGCACCGGACTCGCTACCGGCGCCGCCCACCTCGACCAGTCCTGGCACTGGCTCTGGCTCGGCATCGCCGCCCTCATCACCACCGGACCCTGACCACCACAACCCGCGGGGGGGCGGGGGGAGGGGGAAAGGCCCCGGGCCCGCGGCCTAAAGGGGAACCGCCAACCCGGGCCCCCCCCCGGAACA
>NZ_JARWRU010000415.1 GCF_029867845.1 Nocardia farcinica
CCCGCGCCTCCGTCCCCGGGGTGCCCTGGCGCACCAGCGCGGGCGCCGCGGCCAGGCTCCCGGGCGCGCGCGCGACGAATCTGACGCGCACGTTGAAGGATTGGGCCGACCAGGGCATGCGCATCATCGGTTTGGACGCCGGTGGCGACACCACCCTCGACGAGCTGGACGGCAACGATCCCACCGTGATCGTGGTCGGCTCGGAGGGCAAGGGCCTGTCGCGCCTGGTCCGGGAGACCTGCGACGAGGTGCTGAGCATCCCGATGGCGGGTCCGGTGGAGTCGCTCAACGCATCCGTCGCGGCGGGCGTCGTGCTCGCCGAGATCGCCCGCCAGCGCCGCCGCTGACCCGCGCGGGGCGGCAATAGACGCGCAAAGACGCTCGGGCCCCGTAGAATTCGGGTGGTGGTGATACCCAATCAGCCCCTCGGTTCGCCGGTCGAGCATCCCCATGCCACGGCGGTGTTGTTCCTCGGCGCGGCGAGCATCCTGTGCGGTGGCGTGTTAGGTCCGGTGGCGTGGGCGCTGGGGAAGCGGGCGCTCGATCAGATCGAGGCCTCCGGCGGCGCGATCGGCGGCCGCGTCCAGGTCACCGTCGGCTACATCCTCGGGGTGATCGGCACCATCCTGATGATTTGCATGGCGACGCTGTTCGTCCTGCTGATGATCACCGGGGGCGGCGCGGACTGACACCGTGACGGGCTGACCCGTCGAAGCCGAAACCACGCGCGCGAAGCCGGAAACCACGCGCGGCAGGCGCGCCGCGCTCAGTCCAGCTTGGGGCGCTCGGAACTGCCGTCCCAGCTCGGCCATTCCGCGCTGACCTGCCCGCTCCAGTCGGGCTGGCGGCGCTCACGGAAGGCGGCCATCGCCTCGCCGCCGTCGATGCTCTTGGCGACGTGGGCGTTGAGATCCGATTCCAGCCTGCCGACCACGTCGGGGCTCATGCCGAGGCTTTCCCACAGCAGCCGCTTGGACAGCGCCACCGGCAGCGGCGCGGAACCGTTGGCCAGGTCGGTGGCCACCGACAGCGCGGTCGGCAGCACCTCGGCCGCCGACAGGCAGGCGTTGGCCAGGCCCATCGAGACGGCTTCCTCGCCGTCGAAGGTGCGGCCGGTGAGCATGATGTCGGCGGCGTTGGCCATGCCTGCCAGCCGCGGCAGCGTCCAGTGCGCGTAGCCGTCGGCGATCACGCCCCGGCGCACCTGGTTGAGGCCGTAGACGGCGTCGCGGGCCATGTAGCGCAGGTCGCACTGCAGGGCCAGCGCGAGGCCGAGGCCGACCGCGTGACCGTTGACGGCCGCGATCACCGGCTTGCGAACCCGCCACGGCGCGGGCTCGATGGTCGCGCTGACCTCGCCCACGCGCTGGGACAGGTCTGCGCCCGCGCAGAACGCGGGCGGGGTGCCGGTGACGACCACGGCTCGGATCGCGTCCTCGGCGTCGCATCTCGCCAACGCCGCACCGAGTTCCGCGGCCATGGCCGGGGTGAAGGCGTTCTGCTGGGCGGGGCGATTGAGGGTGAGGACGGCGATGCCCGCTGAGACATCGACGAGCAGTTCCGAGCTCATGGGGGGATGGTAGCCGAAGTCAGCGCAGGATCTGGCGGCCGATCGCGTACTTGTGCACCTCGGTGGGGCCGTCGTAGAGGCGGAAGGCACGCATGTCGCGGAAGATCATCTCCACCACGGTCTCGTCGCTGATGCCGATACCGCCGAGGACCTGCACCGCGCGGTCGGCGACCTTGAACAGCTCCTCGGAGACGTAGGACTTGGCCATCGAGCTCTCGTGCCGGGCCTTCTCGCCCTGGTCCATGAGCCAGCAGGCGTGCCAGATGGTCAGGCGGCACTGGTGCAGCGCGATCTCGTTGTCGGCCAGCATGAACGACACGCCCTGGTGTTCGCCGATGGTCTTGCCGAAGGCGGTGCGGGTCTTGGCGTGCTCGACCGCGATGCTCTGCACGCGCTCGGCCGCGCCCAGCCAGCGCATGCAGTGCGTCAGCCGGGCCGGGGCCAGCCGCAGCTGGGCGTAGCGCAGGGCCTGGCCCGCTTCGCCGAGCAGTGCCGACGCGGGCAGGGTCAGGTTCTCGAAGCGCACCACGCCGTGGCCCTGGACGTAGTTGCGGTCCATGGTGTTCATGGTCCGCTCGATGACGATGCCGGGCTGGTCACCGGAGGTGAGGAACAGCGTCGGGCCCTCGGGCAGGTGCGGGTTGGCGGCGAGGCGCGCCATGATGATCCAGGTCTTGGCGCCGTTCGCGCCGGTGATCAGCCACTTGCGGCCGTTGATGACGAAGTTCTCGCCGTCGAAGACCGCCTCGGTGGACAGCTGGCCCGGGTCGGAGCCCGCGCCGTTCGGCTCGGTCATGGCGAACACCGAACGCTGGTGGCCGTTGATGACCGGCATCAGGTACTCGTCGATCTGCTCCTGGTTCGCGATCCTGCCGAGCAGGTACATGTTGCCCTCGTCGGGCGCGGCGCAGTTCATCGCCACCGGGCCGAGGGTGGACCAGCCCGCCGCCTCGTAGATCACCGCCTGCTCCACGTGCGTCAGGCCGCGCCCGCCGAGCGCCTCGGGCGCCTGCACGGTGAGCAGCTTCTCGGCGCGGGCCAGCTCGACGAGCTCCTGGCGCAGTTCGTCGGTCGGACCGTGCGCGGTCAGGCGCGGGTCGCGCTCGAACGGGACGATCTTGTCGATGACGAATCGGCGGACGCGGTCGCGTTCGGCGGCGAGTTCGGCGGGAATCGAGAAGTCGATCACGGTGGCAACCATTCGTTCGGTGGACGTTCGGTGGAGGGTCGCCATGAGCATACGAAACCCCCGCCGCCCTATTGAGGGCGAGTGCCATCAATTCACCCGGGAGTGGGTCGGGCGGTAGCGGTGCGCGCCCGTCCAGCCTTCCTGCGCCGGGCGCCGACGACCCGGCAGACCAGGTAGATCAGGAACGAGATGGTGGTGACGAAGGTCGAGACCGGCACGCCGGGGGCCAGCGACAGCAGGATGCCGCCGACCGCGGCCAGCTCGGCGAAGACCACGGCCAGCACCGTCGAGCGCACCGGATCGGCGGTCAGCTGCGCGGCCGCGGCCGCCGGGGTGATCAGCACCGCCAGTACCAGCAGCGCGCCCACGATCTGCACGCCG
>NZ_JARWRU010000416.1 GCF_029867845.1 Nocardia farcinica
GCGCGCCGCCCGCGGCGCGCCCCCGCACCACCTGGCCCCCGGCGCGGCCCACCTCATCCCCTGGGGGGTGCCCCCCTGCGGCGCGCCGTGCCGGCGGGGGGCCGCACCCCGGGCCGCCCCCGCCGCCGCCGCGAGCGCGCCCTCGCCCGCGCTGCTCGCCGATGTCACCGAGCGGGTGGCGAAGGCGCTGCGCCGGGCGCGCATGCTCGGCGCCGACCAGAAAGCCGGGTGCGCGGCCTGCGGGGCCTGTGGAGTGCTGCAGGCGGCGGGAGGCTGACATGAGCGGGCGGAGCATGAGCGGGCGGAGCATGAGCGGGTCGGGCACGGGCTGGTCCGGTTACACCGGATCATCGGCCGAGGAGTCGCCTGCCCGGTGCGTGCTGGCCGGGACACAGCGGCACGAGGACGCCGGCTTCCTCATCCGCTCCGCCGCGGGCGGGCACCTCGCGGCCTATCGCGCGCTGCGCCGGGAGAGCTTCGTCCGGGAGCAGGGCCTGTTCGCGGGCAGCGACGCCGACGACATCGACGACGACCCTCGATGCCTGGTGCTGGTGGCGCTCGCGCCGGACGGCACGGTGCTCGGCGGCGTCCGGCTCGCCCCCGCGACCACCCCCGACCTCGGCTGGTGGACCGGCAGCAGGCTGGTGGTCGATCCGCGCACGCGCGCCAAGGGCCTCGGGCCCGCCCTGGTCCGGGCCGCCTGCGCCCTGGCGGAGGACAACCAGGTGCTGCGGTTCGAGGCCACCGTGCAGGCGCGCCACGAGCCGATGTTCACCCGCCTGGGCTGGGTCCGGCTGGGGGAGCGGCCGGTGGCGGGCGTGCCGCACGTGTGGATGCGGTGGCCGATCGATCGGATCGAACGCCAGGCCCTCGGCGCGAAAGCGATGCTCGCCCAGGCGCTGGCGCCCCTGCGCGCACAGCCGATGGGTTTGGGCGGGCAGGGATTCCGCGGCGACGACGGCGCTCCGGTGCCGGGCAGCGATCTGATCGCCGCCTGCGACGCCATCCTGCCGTCGATGGTCGAGCGGGACCCGGAGTGGGCGGGCTGGTGCTCGGTGCTGGTCAACGTCAACGACCTGTCCGCGATGGGGGCGGACCCGGTCGGACTGCTGGACGCGGTCGGCGCCCCGAACCATTCCGTTCTCACCAGGGTGCTGCGCGGCCTGGCCCGCGCCGCCGAGGCCTGGCGGGTGCCGGTGCTCGGCGGGCCCACCCAGCTCGGCGTGCCCGCCGCGTTGTCGGTCACCGCGCTCGGCCGCACCGACCGGCCGGTGCGCGGTGGCGGTGGCGTGGTCGGCGACGAGCTGCGGCTCACCGCCGATCTCGGCGGCGGCTGGCGACCCGGATACACCGGGCGGCAATGGGATTCGACTTCCTGGCGCACCGGGAAGGAGCTGCGCGAACTGGGCCGCTTCGTCGCGCGGACCGCGCCGGCGGCGGCCAAAGACGTCTCCATGGCGGGGCTGGCGGGCACCACCGGGATGCTCGCGGAGGCGGCCGGTGTCGGCGCGGACATCGACATCGCCCGCGTTCCGCGTCCGGCGGGGGCCTCGGTGGCCGAATGGCTCACCTGCTTCCCGGGTTTCGCCGTGCTCACCGCCGACCGCCCCGGCACGGCGGTGGCCCCCGCCGGGCCCGCCGAGTCCGCGACCTGCGGGGTCCTCACCGCCGAGCCGGGGGTACGGCTGCGCTGGCCGGACGGGACGACAACCACGGCGGTGCACGGCACCGTCACCGGATTGGGAGAATCATGACCACCATCTCGGTCGCCGCCGCCGAATTCGGCCGCGACATGGAGCAGTGCTATCGCACCATCGGCGCCCTGATCGAGCAGGCCCGCGCGCGCGGCAGCGACCTGCTGGTCCTGCCCGAGGCCTGCCTCGGCGGCTATCTGCCCAGCCTCGGCGGCGCCGCGGAGAGCGAGGAGGCCAGACAGCGCAGGCTGCGGAACCTGCCGCCCGCACTGGCGCTCGACGGCCCCGAGCTGCGGCGGGTGGCCGCCATGGCGGGCGAGCTGATCGTCACCCTCGGCTTCTGCGAGGCCGACGGCGACACCCGCTACAACGCCGCGGTCACCCTCAACGGCGACGGCGTCCTCGGCTCCTACCGCAAGGTGCACCAGCCGCTCGGTGAAAACCTCTGCTACCAGGCCGGTTCGGAGTACCAGGCGTTCGACACCCCGATCGGCCGGATGGGCATGCAGATCTGCTACGACAAGGCCTTCCCCGAGGCGGCTCGCAGCCTGGCGCTCGACGGCGCCGAGATCATCGCCTCGCTGTCGGCCTGGCCCACCGCCCGCACCCAGGCCGCCGAACGGCTGGAGGACGACCGCTGGAAGCAGCGCTTCGACATCTACGACCGGGCGCGGGCGCTGGAGAACCAGCTGATCTGGGTGGCCTCCAACCAGTCAGGGCGGTTCGGGTCGTTGCGTTTCGTGTGCAGCGCCAAGATCGTCGGCCCCGGCGGGGAGATCCGGGCCGAGACCGGGGTCGAACCCGGCCTGGCGACCGCCACCGTCGACATCGCCCGCGAGCTCGGCCTCGCCCGCGGCGGGGGCATGTACAACCTCGGCGACCGCAGGCCGGAGGTCTACCGCAGCGTGGTCGAGACCCACGGCGTCGTCGGCAGGCCGGACGCCCCCGCGCTGGCGGGCTGAGCCGTGCCGCGGACCGCCCCGACCACCGTCCAGGAGAGCACGCTGTGACCACAGATGACCTTACGGCGACCACAGACGACCTCACCGCCGCCGGCATCGAACACCGCGATGTGGTGATCGTCGGCGCGGGCCAGGCCGGCCTGTCGATGAGCAGGCACCTGACCGACCGGGGCGTCGACCACGTCGTGCTCGAACGCGACACCATCGCGCACGAATGGCTCGACAGCCGCTGGGACAACTTCACCCTCGTCACCCCGAACTGGCAGTGCGCGCTGCCCGGCTACCGCTACGACGGCCCCGACCCGGACGGGTTCATGACCCGCGAGGAGGTCTACCGCTGGGTGCGCGGCTACGCCGACACCTTCGAACCGCCGGTCCGCGAGCACGTGAGCGTGCGGTCGATCACCCTGGCCCCCGACGGCGGCTTCGACGTGGTCACCAGCGCCGGCCGCTGGCACGCCGGGCAGGTGGTGGTGGCCGCGGGCGGCTACCACGAGCCGATCGTGCCCCGCTTCGCCGAACGACTGCCCGCCCACATCACTCAGCTGCATTCCGCGCACTACCGTAACGCCGACGCCCTGCCCGAAGGCGCGGTGCTGGTGGTCGGCACCGGCCAGTCCGGCGCCCAGATCGCCGAGGACCTGCACCTGGCCGGGCGCACCGTGCACCTGGCCGTCGGCAACGCCCCGCGCGTCGCCCGCTTCTACCGCGGCCGCGACTGCGTGGCCTGGCTGCACGACATGGGCCACTACGACATCCCCATCCAGGACCAGCCGGGCGGATCGGGCAAGCGCGAGAACACCAACCACTACGTCACCGGCCGCGACGGCGGCCGTGACATCGACCTGCGCCAGTTCGCCCTGGAGGGCATGGCGCTCTACGGCCGCATGACCGACATCTCCGCCGACGGCGTTGCCGCCTTCGCCCCCACCCTGGCGGCCTCGCTGGACGCCGCCGACGCGGTGGCCGAGAGCATCAAGGACAGCATCGACGCCTATATCGCCCGCGCGGGCATCGACGCCCCGCGGGAGCCGCGCTACGTGCCGGTGTGGCGACCCGGCCACGAGCCCGCCACGCTGGATCTGGACGCGCACGGCGTGACCTCGGTGGTGTGGTCGGTCGGCTACCGCACCGACTACCGCTGGCTGCGGGTCGGCGTCTTCGACGGCGCGGGCCATCCCTGCCACAACCGCGGCGTCACCGGCACTCCCGGCCTGTACTTCCTCGGCCTGCCGTGGCTGCACACCTGGGGTTCGGGCCGCTTCGCCGCCGTCGCCCGCGACGCCGAGTTCCTCGCCGAGCAGATCGTGCCCGCCGTCCGGGCGAGCGCCGCGGCCTGAGCGCGGCGGCGGAGGCACGGAGGAGGCGCGGATGCCGACCACCAGGATCGCGGCCATGGCCGGGCATTTCGGCGCCGACATCGGCCGGGCGCTGGACAAGCTCGCCGGAATCGTGGAACGCCTCGGCGAACAGGGCGTCGACCTGCTCGTCCTGCCCGACGCCACGCTCGGCGGCTACATCGGCGACCTGCGCAATCCCGATCCGGCCGCCGGGCCGGAGGCCATCGACCCCGACGGCCAGGAGATCCGGCTGCTGTGCCGGATGGCGGGCCCGATGACGCTGTGCGTCGGCTACGCCGAGCGCGACGGCGACCGGCGCTACAACTCCGCGGTCTGCCTGTCCGGCGACGGCGTGCTCGGCCGCCACCGCAAGGTCCACCAGCCCGCGGGCGAGCACCTCGCCTACGCCGCGGGCGACCGGTTCGAAGCCTTCGACACCCCGGTCGGCCGGATGGGCATGCTCATCGACTACGACAAGACCTTCCCCGAGTCCGCGCGCACCCTCGCCCTCGACGGCGCCCAGCTCATCGCCACGCTCTCGGCATGGCCCGCCAGTATCACCGACCGCGCCTCCCGTCTGCCCAACGACCGCCAGTCCCGGCTGTTCGACCTCTACGACCAGGCCCGCGCCGCCGAGAACCAGGTGGTGCTCGCCTCGTCGAATCAGACCGGGACCACCGGTAACCTGCGCTTCCTCGGCCAGGCCAAGGTGGTCGGCCCCGGCGGGGAGATCCTGGCGCGTACCTGGTCCAAGGGCGGGCTGGCCCAGGTCGACCTCGACATCGGCGCCGAGGTGGAGCGCGCCCGCCGGGTGCTGCGGCACGTGGCCGAACGCCGCGTGGACGCCTATCGAAACCTGTTGGCCGAACCGGGGAACCGGCTGTCCGCCGGCCGGGAACGGGAAGGGGATCTCCGATGACGCGCATCGCCCTGCTCACCTACTCGACCAAGCCGCGCGGCGGCGTCGTGCACACCCTGGCCCTCGCCGAGGCGCTGGCCCGCGCCGGAGCCTCGGTCACCGTGTGGACGCTCGGCCGCGGCGGCGACACCGGCTTCTTCCGTCCGGTCGACCCCGCCGTCCTGGTGCGTGTGGTGCCCTTCCCCGAGGTCGAGGGCGAGCACGTCGGCGCCCGCATCCTGCGCTCGGTCGAGGTGCTCCGGGCCGCCTTCGAGCCACGGGCCTACGACGTCGTGCACGCCCAGGACTGCATCAGCGCCAACGCCGTCGGCCGCTGCGTGCGCACCATCCACCATCTCGACACCTTCACCACCCCGGAACTGGCCGCCTGCCACGAACGCGCCGTCGTCGAGCCCTACGCCCGTATCTGTGTCTCCCGCACCGTGGCCGAGGAGGTCGAGGCGGGCTGGGGGCTGCGGCCCACCGTCATCCCCAACGGCGTCGACCACGAACGCTTCACCGCCGCCGCGGGCGACGATCCAGCCGCGGTCGCCGCCCGGGCGCGATGGCAGTGCGAACTCGGCCGGTACGTGCTCGCCGTCGGCGGCATCGAACCGCGCAAGGGCAGCATCGACCTGCTCGACGCCTACGCCGTGCTCGCCCGCGAGCACCCCGGCCTCGCGCTGGTGATCGCGGGCGGGGAGACCCTCTTCGACTACCGCGACTACCGGACCGCCTTCGACGACCGCGCCCGCGCGCTCGGCATCGAGCCCCGCGTCCTCGGCACCGTCGACCACGACGAACTGCCCGCC
>NZ_JARWRU010000417.1 GCF_029867845.1 Nocardia farcinica
CAGGGGGGGCCCTAAAGGGGCGGGGGCGGTGGCGCTGTCGCGGCCGCCCCCGGCGCTGTGGGCGCCCCCCCGGGCGGCGCCCCCGCCCACCCCGCGGGGGGGGGGGCCGCCCGCGCCCGCGCCGGGGGCGGGCGGACCGACCTGGATGTCGCCGGGCGAACGGCGCGGATCCGAGATCAGGCCGACGCCGGCGATCTTGTCGGCGGGTACCGCACCCAGGCCGGTGCCGATCTCGGCGGCGAGATCACCGGCGGCGTCGGCGCCCTGGCTGTAGCCCACCACCGCCATCCTGGTGTCGCCGCAGCGCAGCGCCATCCGGCTGAGCAGGCCGCGGGCGTTGGACACGGCCTCCTTCTTGGAATTGCCGTAGACCTCGCCCTCCCAGGGGAAGGCGGTGGCCGCGTAGGTCACGTAGTCGACCTCGACATTGCGCGGCAGGCCCCTGGTGACGCCCGACAGCATGCCCGGCTGAGGCTGCTTGTCGTGGCCGGTCTCCCAGGTGCCGGGAATCGCGACGACATACAGGCTCGGGCAGGGTGCGGCCGTCGCCGTGGCCGCGCCACCCACCATCAGACCGGAGGCGATCGCCGCCGAGGCACCGAGCCCGGCGACCAACTTCTTCCAACCCATGCTGCTCCAGTTCGCCCCGTGCCCCGCGTGGGGGCAGCCCCGACACGTTCAGCTGATCCCGCTCGACCCCGGGGAATTCGTGACGGCACGCCGGCGGATGATCGGGCCCTCCGCCCCGGGGATCGCCGTTGATCGTGATCACCTTAAGACCCTTGCGCCGCGCTCGCCATTCGGATGGCGGATTCGTCGTCCGCGCTGTCCGGCGGCGGCGCGCGGCGGCGACGGAACCGCCTGTGCGCGTGCGCGGTCCGCCGGACGCGAAAACGCCCGTGGACGGATCGTCCACGGGCGTCCCGTGTTTGGCGTGTGCCGCCGGGCCGGTCTCGGACCGGGGCGGCGGTGGTCAGCTCAGCGCTGGGCCACCATGGTGGGGGTGATCGGCGCGGGCAGCGCGGTGTCGCCCTCGAGGAACTTGTCGACCGCCGAGGCCGCCGCGCGGCCCTCGGCGATGGCCCACACGATCAGCGACTGGCCGCGGCCCATGTCGCCCGCGACGAAGACACCGGGCACGTTGGTGGCCCAGTTCTTGTCGCGCTGCACGTTGCCGCGCTGGTCGTAGCCGACGCCGAGGTCGGTCAGCAGACCGGCCTTCTCCGGGCCGACGAAGCCCATGGCCAGCAGCACCAGGTCCGCTTCCAGGGTGAAGTCGGTGCCCTCGACCTTCTCGAAGCGGCCGTTGACCATCTTGACCTCGTGCGCCTCCAGGCCGGTGACGTGACCGTCCTTGCCGACGAAGCGCTCGGTGTTGACCGAGAACACCCGCTCGCCGCCCTCCTCGTGGGCCGAGGACACCCGGTACATCAGCGGGTAGGTCGGCCACGGCGTCGACGCGGCGCGCTCCTCCGGCGGACGCGGCATGATCTCGAACTGGTGCACCGAGACCGCGCCGTGCCGGTGCGAGGTGCCGAGGCAGTCCGCGCCGGTGTCGCCGCCGCCGATGATGACGACCTTCTTGCCCTTGGCGTGGATGGGCGGCAGCCCCTCCTCGTCGGTCACCGGATCGCCGAGCTGCACCCGGTTGGACCAGGGCAGGAACTCCATCGCCTGATGGATGCCCTTCAGCTCGCGGCCGGGGATCGGCAGGTCGCGGGCCTGGGTGGCGCCGCCGGCCAGCACCACCGCGTCGAACTGCTCGCGCAGCTCCTCGGCGGTGATGTCGACGCCCACGTTCACGCCGGTGCGGAAGATGGTGCCCTCGGCCTCCATCTGCGCCAGGCGGCGGTCGATGAAGCGCTTCTCCATCTTGAATTCCGGGATGCCGTAGCGCAGCAGGCCGCCGATGCGGTCGGCGCGCTCGAACACCGTCACGGTGTGGCCCGCGCGGGTCAGCTGCTGGGCGGCGGCCAGGCCTGCCGGGCCGGAGCCGACGACGGCGACCTTCTTGCCGGTCAGGCGGGTCGGGTAGACCGGGGTCACCCAGCCCTCGTCGAAGGCGTTCTCGATGATCTCGACCTCGACCTGCTTGATCGTGACCGGATCCTGGTTGATGCCGAGCACGCAGGACGCCTCACACGGCGCCGGGCACAGCCGCCCGGTGAACTCCGGGAAGTTGTTGGTCGCGTGCAGGCGGTCGATGCCGTCGCGCCAGCGGTCCTTGTAGACCAGGTCGTTCCACTCGGGGATCAGGTTCCCCAGCGGACAGCCGTTGTGGCAGAACGGGATACCGCAGTCCATGCAGCGGCTGGCCTGGGTCTGCAGGGTCTCGTGCGAGAACTTGTCCTCGTAGACCTCTTTCCAGTCCAGCAGCCGCAGCGGAACCGGGCGCCGGGCGGGCAGCTCCCGCTTGGTGTGCTTCAGAAATCCCTGCGGATCAGCCACGTGCGGCCACCGTCCTCTCGCCTGTCAACAACTCGCCGACGTCTTGACCGCGTCTCACTTCAGCCACGAGCGGCCTCCATGATCGCCTCGTCGACATCCTTCCCGGCCTTTTCGGCCTCGGAGATGGCGAGCAGAACCTTCTTGTATTCGCGCGGCATGACCTTCACGAAGTGGTTCACCTGCTGCGACCAATCGCTGAGAATGCGATCGGCCACCGCGGAACCGGTCTTGTCGCGATGCTCGGTGATGGTGTCGCGCAGCCAGGTGAAGTCGTCGCCCGCCAGCTGCTCGAGCGCCTCGCGCTGCTCCGGGCTGACCTGGGTGGCGAAGGTGCCGTCCGGGTCGTAGACGAACGCGACGCCGCCGGACATGCCGGCGCCGAAGTTGCGGCCGGTCTTGCCGAGGATGACCACGCGACCGCCGGTCATGTACTCGCAGCCGTGGTCGCCCACGCCCTCGACCACCGCGGTCGCGCCCGAGTTGCGGACCGCGAAGCGCTCGCCGACGACGCCGCTGATGAACGCCTTGCCGCTGGTCGCGCCGAACAGGATCACGTTGCCCGCGATGATGTTGTTCTCGGCGACGAAGCCCTCGGGGGCGTTCGGCGCCGGGCGCACCACCAGGTGGCCGCCGGACAGGCCCTTGCCCACGTAGTCGTTGGCGTCGCCCTGCACGCGCAGGGTGATGCCCGCGGGCACGAAGGCGCCGAAGCTGTTGCCCGCCGAACCGGTGAAGGTGATGTCGATGGTGTCGTCGGGCAGGCCCGCGCCACCGTAGAGCTTGGTCACCTCGTGGCCGAGCATGGTGCCGACCGTGCGGTTCACATTGGTGATCTTGGTTTCGATCTTGACCGGCTTGCCGCGCTCCAGCGCGTCGCGCGCCTGCTCGATCAGCTCGAGGTCCAGCGCCCGGTCCAGGCCGTGGTCCTGGGTCTTGGTGCAGCGGCGGTCCTGGAACATGAAGGCGGTCTCGATGTCGTCGAGGATCGGCGACAGGTCGAGCTTGCTGGCCTTCCAGTGCTGCTTGGCCTTGGTGGTGTCGAGCAGATCGACCCGGCCGATGGCCTCGTCCAGGGTGCGGAAGCCCAGCTGGGCCAGCAGCTCGCGGACCTCTTCGGCGATGAACTCGAAGAAGTTGACCACGAACTCGGGCTTGCCGGTGAAGCGCTCGCGCAGCACCGGGTTCTGGGTGGCCACACCCACCGGACAGGTGTCCAGGTGGCACACGCGCATCATGACGCAGCCGGAGACGACCAGCGGAGCGGTGGCGAAGCCGTACTCCTCGGCGCCGAGCAGCGCGGCGATCATGACGTCGCGGCCGGTCTTCATCTGGCCGTCGACCTGGACCACGATGCGATCGCGCAGGCCGTTGAGC
>NZ_JARWRU010000418.1 GCF_029867845.1 Nocardia farcinica
GAGCTGACCCGCGCGGGCGGGCGCACGGTGGTCCGGGTGCGCGCCGTCGCCGCCCCCGGCCTGACCGGCGATGTCCCCGCCCACCTGCGGCCGCACGCCCTCGTCGCCACCGGCTCCGGCGCCGTGGCGACGGCCCTCGCGCTGTCCGGTGACGCCTGGGCCGGGATCGCGGAGACCGACTCGCAGACCGTCACGGGCGTCGAGATCCACGTCCCCGGCGTCGGCCCCGCCGTCGCCGAGCCGAGCGAGACCCAGCCGCGCCGGACCCAGCCGCGCGAGACCGGCTCGATCGAGGCCGAGGCCCGCGCCCGTATCCGCGCACTCGCCGTCGAACGGCTCGCCCGCGCCGCCGCCGAGTCCGAGGCGGGCGCACCCGTCGGCACCGACGATCCGGCCCTGCTCGCGGAAATCGCCGCCGCCGCCGCGGATTCGGACTTCTGACATGTGCCGAGACAACCGGGACGCGACGCCCGCCGGCCTGGACCTGCTCCAGCGAGGCGCCGCCGCCTACCGGTCCGGCAACCCGGCCGAGGCCCTGCGCCTGTTCGAGCAGGCCGCCCGCACCGGCGCCGCGGGCGTCCGCGCCAGTGCCCTGATCAACGCCGCCGCCATGCTCGACGAACTCGGCGACCATCACACCGCCCTCGCCCGCTACCGCGAGGCCCTGGCCACCCTGCCCGCCGACGCCGTGGAGAAGCGGATCTCCGCGCTGATCAACTACTCTCAGGCCCTGCAACACCTCGGCGCTCTGGACGAGGCCCAAACCGCTCTGGAGCAGGCCCGCGCCCTCCTCGCCGAGGACGACGACCTCCCCGGCCACCTGCGCATGGCCTGCCTGACCTCCTCGACCGCCGTCGCCTTCCACCGCGCCCAGTGGCCACGGGTGATCGAACTGGCCACCGAATCCCTCGACGCCGCCGTCCGTTTCGCCCCCGAACTGAGCGGCCACCCGCTGATGAATCTCGCGGGTGCCTACTTCGAAACCGGCCGCACCGACCTGGGCATCGACTTCGCCCGCCAGGCGCTGGCCGCCTTCGAGTCCGCGGGCGACACCAACGCTCTCGCGGAGAGCCGGCAGGATCTGGCCGTCCTGCTGTCGCGCACCGGCCACCTGGACGAGGCCGAGGATCTGCTGCTCGCGAGCCAGGAGTACTTCGACCGCGCAGGCCTGGCCCATCGCGCGGGGATCGGCCTGAAGAATCTCGGCTACCTGGCCGAACGCCGCGCCGACCCGGACCGCGCCGACCAGCTCTACCGGCGTGCCCTCGAACACCTCGAATCCTCCGGCGCCGTCCTCGACGCCGCCGCCGTCCGCACCCGCCTCGCCACCGTCGCCTACCTTCGCGGCGACATGGCGACCGGCCGCGACCTGCTCGCCGTCGCCCGCCGCGCCTATGCCGATCGTGGTCTCGGCCTGCACTGCGCCCAGCTCGACTACTGGCACGCCGCCCTGCTCGAAACCATCGTCGACGCCACCGCCCGCCCGGCGCCCGAACTGCTCGCTCTCGGCCGCGACCTGGCCGTCCCCGCCGCCATCACCATCGACGCCGTCCGGTATCGCCTGCCCAACGGCCATCAGCGGGAACGCTGGAACCGCGAGATCGCCGAACCCGCCATGCGCCTGGCCTTCCGCTTCGCCGCCCTCTGCGGCGACGGCCCCCTCGTGGCCGACCTGATCGAAACCCGCTGCGCCGGAACCACCGTCGACCTGTCCGGCGCCGAACCGCCGCGGCGCCCGGAACTCCCGCCGGAGCCGCTGTCCCCTGAACTCGCCGCCTCCGAACCCACCGAGCCCGAAGCCACCGACCCCGGTGGCGCGCCGCCCCTGCGGCTCGGCGCCGCCCTCGCCCACATCGCCGCCGCCGCGGGCCTGCCCGTCACCCCGCCGCCTCGCCTCGCGCTCGCCCCCGACGGTCACATCGCCCTCGCCCACCACATCGCCGCCGCCGAACAGCGCTACGGCCTGCCCGTGCGCACCGATCAGATCCTCATCACATGACCGCGACCCGGCCCACGATCGTCGTCCGCATGGCCGACGCGGACGACCTCTACCTCTCCTGGCGTCACACCGACGACCCGCGACAGCGCGGCGTGTCGGTCCTGCCCGGCGGCGACGTGGACGACGCCGTCCGCGCCCTCACCGCGGCGCTGCCCGACCCGGGCGTCCCCGGCTCCATCGAAACCGCCCTCACCACCGGCGCGTTCGCCGACCGGACGCGCGAACACGAACTCGCCCAGGCACTCTCACGCGCCCTGCTGCCCCACCCCCTGGCGGTGCGGCTGCACGACCTGCACACCAGGGGCATCCGCCCGCACCTGCGCATCCACCCCTCCCCGCGCGTCGCCCAGATCCCCTGGGAAGTCCTCGCCCCCGACCCCGGCCTGCGCCTGCTCGACATCGCCGACCTCAGCCTGCTGGCCCCCGCGGGCGTCGTCCACACCCCCTCCCGGACCGCCCGCGCGTGGAGCACCGACCGCCAGCTGCCGGTGGTCGCGATCCTCGACCCCCGCGTCCCCGGTTTCCGCGCCGACACTGCACTCGGCTCGGTCCTCCGCCGCGTGAGCCCCCCCCCCCCCCACA
>NZ_JARWRU010000419.1 GCF_029867845.1 Nocardia farcinica
CTCTAGCGGGCCGCCCGCGATTCCGGCGGGCCGCCCGAGGCAGCTCGCCGACCCGCCGCAGGTGCGCCGTGGGCGCGGCGTTCGGTATGACTGGATCGTGCGCATCGACCTGCATACCCATTCCACCGCCTCCGACGGCACCGATTCACCGGCCGAACTGGTCGCCGCCGCGGCCGCCGCCGGGCTCGACGTCGTCGCCCTGACCGACCACGACACCACCTCGGGCTGGGCCGAGGCGGTCGAGGCACTGCCACCGGGGCTGACGCTGGTGCGCGGGATGGAGATGTCGTGCGTGGGCCAGGGCGAGGACGGCTATCCGGTGTCGGTGCACCTGCTGGCCTACCTGTTCGATCCCGCCGACCGGGCCTTCGCCGAGGAGCGCGAGCGGCTGCGCGCCGAACGCACCGATCGGTTGCGGGCGATGGCCGAGCTGATGGCCTACGACGGCCTGCCCATCGACCCGGAGGAGGTGCTCGCCTCGGCGGGGCCGTCGGCCGGTCGTCCGCACCTGGCCAGGGCGCTGGTGGCGGCGGGCGTGGTGCCGAGCGTCGACGCCGCCTTCGTGGATCTGCTCGCCCCGCACGGCCGCTACTACGCGGAGAAGGCCGACACCCCGCTGCGCCGCGCGGTGCGGATGATCGCCGAGGCGGGCGGGGTGAGCGTGCTCGCGCACACCAGGGCCCGTAAGCGCGGCCGGGTGCTCGATCTCGCGGAGATCCGCGAACTCGCCGCCCTCGGCCTCGGCGGGCTCGAGGTCGACCACCCCGACCACTCGGCCGCCGACCGCGAGCTGCTCACCGGTCTCGCCGCCGAACTCGGCCTGTTCACCACCGGCTCCTCCGACTACCACGGCACCAACAAGACGATCGCCCTCGGCGCGTTCACCACCGACCCGGCCCAGTTCGAGCGCTTGGTGGCCGGTGCGTCCGGGGTGCCGGTGATCGCCGCGTGAGGGCGGTGCGGGCGCTCAGCGGCACGATCGCCGCGGGCACGGTGCTGCTCGCGCTCGTCGTGATCGGCGCCGCGTTCATCGGCGCGCGCCGTGGTTTTCCCGGCCCCGGCGCGGAATCGGTGACCTGGCATATCGCGGTGGCGATCGTGGTGGTCGGCGCGCAGACTTTGACCGACCGCCGCCGGGGGATCACGGCGCTTTCCGGTTCGGCGGTGGTTTTTCTCGCCTGCGGACTGTTGATCTGGACGCAATGGTGGGGATGACCGGGTAACAAATGCTTGCGGCCCGCTGAATTCTGCCCGAATATTCGGATGTATGACCGAGTTCGAGGCGGACGTGCTGGTTCTCGGCGGTGGCCCCGCCGGAATCTGGGCCGCCCTTTCGGCCTCCGCCGCGGGTGCGCGGGTGGTGCTGGTCGACAAGATGCGTTGCGCGGGCGGCGGCCCCGCCGTCGACGGGGTCGGCGCGCTGTGGAACGTCGCGCCCGGCGCGGCGCGCGAGGCGTCGGTGCGGCAGGCGCTGCGGCACAGCGGCGGACTCGGCGATCCGGTCGTCATGCACCGCGTCCTCGACGAAACCTCTACGCGCACAGCGCAATTGCTCGACTGGGGCGACCGTTTCCCGGGGGGGGGGCGGGGCGCGGCCCCGCGGGGCCCCCCGCGCGACCGGCCGCGGGTCCG
>NZ_JARWRU010000420.1 GCF_029867845.1 Nocardia farcinica
CGTCTGCGGCGGGCCGCACCTGGACCGGTCGCGGCGGCGGCAGATCCACGGCGCGTTCGATCGAGGTCAGGCTCACGCCGATGAGCATGAGCATGGTGACGATACTGACGCCGACGATCAGCGGCACCAGCAGTTGCATCGCGCCCGAACCCTCCGGCGGTCCCGACCGGCTGCCCGCGCGCGCCGCCAGGCCGATCACGCCGAGGTAGTGCATGCCCGAGGTCGCCAGCGCCATGATGGCGGCGGCGCCGACGGTGCGCACCACGCCGCGCACATGCACCGCGAACCACAGCGATCCGATCGCGGCCGCCAGGGCCACCAGTGCCGACAACACCACCCACAGCGGCTCGTAGGAGATCGAGGCGGAACTGCGCACCGCCGCCATTCCCGCGTAGTGCATGGCCACGATGCCGAGTCCGATCACTCCGCCGCCCGCGACCACCAGGGCCGTCGTCGGGCGCGGGCGGATCGCCAGAAACAGCCCGAGCGCGGCGAAGACGATCGGGCACAGCGCGCTGAGCGCGGTGACGATCCCGTCGTATCGGACCTCGGTGCCCTCGATCGAGAAGCCGAGCATGGCGATGAAGTAGGTGACCCAGATACCCGCCCCGCCGAGCGCGGCCGCGGCCATCGCCAGCCAGATCGGCCTGCCGGTGCCCGAACGCGCGCGCAACGCGCACTGGAAACCGAGCAGCGAGCCGGTGAAGGACATGACGTAGGCCAGCAGGGGCGTCAACCAGCCGTAACTGAAGTGGTGAATGTCGAGCACGTGTGTAAAACCCCAGAGCCGGGCCGAGACCCCCGGCGATGACGAATGATTGCGAAGACTGTACGACAGCCCGACGTTGACCGGGCAACGAAAATGCGGCTACGCGAAGTGGTCTCGATCACGTTTGAAACGCTGTTTCACCGGATCGGGCCGCACGCGCCCGGCGAACGGTGCCGGGGACCACGGACGCGCACGCTCCGGGGCACTTGGAGACGACGGGGGCCCCCCGGGGGCCCCCCCCGGGGGGGGGGGGGGGGTGTGTAGGCGCC
>NZ_JARWRU010000421.1 GCF_029867845.1 Nocardia farcinica
TCATCAGGTAGGCCGAGGCCGGGATGACCGGTCCGCCGATGCCGCGATCCTTGGCGATCTTGGCCGCGCGCACCGCGTCGATGATGATGCCCGCCGAGTTCGGCGAGTCCCACACCTCGAGCTTGTACTCCAGGTTCAGCGGCACGTCGCCGAAGGCACGGCCTTCGAGGCGGACGTAGGCCCACTTGCGGTCGTCGAGCCAGCCGACGTGGTCGGACGGGCCGATGTGCACGTCGTTGGCGCCCAGTTCCTTCTTCAGGTTGCTGGTGACGGCCTGGGTCTTGGAGATCTTCTTCGACTCCAGGCGCTCACGCTCGAGCATGTTCTTGAAGTCCATGTTGCCGCCGACGTTGAGCTGCATGGTGCGGTCGAGCTGCACGCCGCGGTCCTCGAACAGCTTGGCCATCACGCGGTGGGTGATGGTGGCGCCGACCTGGCTCTTGATGTCGTCGCCGACGATCGGGACACCGGCGTCGACGAACTTCTGCGCCCACACCGGGTCGGAGGCGATGAACACCGGCAGCGCGTTGACGAAGGCCACACCGGCGTCGATGGCGCACTGGGCGTAGAACTTGTCGGCCTCCTCCGAGCCCACCGGCAGGTAGGACACCAGCACGTCGACCTTCGCGTCCTTCAGCGCCTGCACCACGTCGACCGGCTCGGCCTCGGACAGCTCGATGGTCTGGGCGTAGTACTTGCCGATGCCGTCGAGGGTCGGGCCGCGCTGCACGGTGACATCGGTCGGCGGCACGTCGGAGATCTTGATGGTGTTGTTCTCGCTGGCGAAGATCGCCTCGGCCAGGTCGAAGCCGACCTTCTTGGCGTCGACGTCGAAAGCGGCGACGAACTTCACGTCGCGCACGTGGTAGGGGCCGAACTTCACGTGCATCAGGCCCGGCACGGTCGCGGTCTCGTCCGCGTCCTTGTAGTACTGCACGCCCTGGACCAAGGAGGAGGCGCAGTTGCCCACGCCCACGATGGCCACGCGAACTTCGGTGGCGTTCTCAGCCGTTGTGGTGTCAGTCATGGCCGATGTTTCCCTCTTTCTGTGGTGCCGCGTTCGTCGATTGCTCCGCCGCAATCAACTCGTTGAGCCAGCGCACTTCGCGCTCGCTGGATTCGAGTCCGAGTTGATGGAGTTGCCGGGTGTAGCGATCCAGTGAGCCACTGGCCTTCTTGATCGCCTCCCGGAGCCCCTCTCGGCGCTCTTCGACCTGACGCCGCCTGCCCTCCAGGATTCGCATCCTCGCCTCGGCGGGAGTGCGGGTGAAGAAGGCCAGATGTACGCCGAAGCCGTCGTCGGTGTAGTTCTGCGGGCCGGTGTCGGCGAGCAGTTCGTTGAACCGCTCCCGGCCGGCATCGGTCAGCCGATAGACCCGGCGGGCCCGGCGGGTGGTGGCACCCTCCGGTATCTCCTCCGCGATCAGTCCGTCCACCTGCATGCGCCGCAGGGTGGGATAGAGCGATCCGTAGGAGAAGGCCCGAAACGCGCCGAGCAGGCCGGTGAGCCGCTTGCGCAGTTCGTAGCCGTGCATGGGCGATTCGAGGAGCAGCCCGAGAATCGCCAATTCGAGCACCGGGCTTCACCCCCTGACTTGTCTACAGATCTAACCGGTGGATACGAAGACCCACTATATCGGACCGATACATCTGTCCGCAGCGCGAGCCCGGAGGGGCCGTCCGGCCCACCGTGGCAATCCCGACAGCCCGGCGCGGGCCGCGCCGCGCACCGCTACTCTGGGGGGCGTGCGAATCCAGCGGCAGGTGGTCGACTATGCGCTACGGCGCCGATCACTGCTGGCCGACGTCTATGCGGGCCGGGTCGGCGTCGCCGAGGTGTGCGACGCGAACCCCTACCTGCTGCGCGCGGCGAAGTTCCACGGCCGGGGGAGCGAGGTCACGTGTCCGATCTGCCGCAAAGAGCAGTTGACACTGGTGTCCTGGGTCTACGGCGACGGCCTCGGCCCGGTCGCGGGCTCGGCCAGGACCCCGGAGGAACTCGTGCGCCTGGCCGAGACCCGCGAGGAGTTCTCGGTCCACGTCGTGGAGGTCTGCCGCAGCTGCAGCTGGAACCATCTGGTGCAGTCCTACGTCCTCGGCGCCACACCCGCGCCCACCCGTCGCCGCTCGGGCGGCCGGGCGGGGCGACGGACCGCCGCCGAGTGATGTCCCCGGTCCTCGGCCGAGCGGGTGAGCGCGAGCACCCGCCAGTGCCCGGCGCGCCCGCCCAGGCACCGACCATGCTTCACCGCTACGAGTTATGGAGATCTTGTCAGTGAATTCGCCTTACGAGACTTCCCCCTACGGCGATGACCCGCACGGTGGCCGGGCTCAGCGAAGTTCACAACCGGATCCGAACGGATATCCCCGGCGTCAGCC
>NZ_JARWRU010000422.1 GCF_029867845.1 Nocardia farcinica
CCGGTGGACCGCGGTTGCGTGCCGTCAGGGTTGGGCACTGCCCCGACAATAGCGGCGGTAGCGGCCGGGCAACCGCGTAGCAACTCGGACATGTCGCCACCTAAGGCTGTAATCGCCCCCGCGGCCGCGGCCGCGAGGACGATTCCAGCCTTCGGTGCCGACATGACCGAGATGCTACGCGGTTGCCCGGCCGATCCCGCCCATATGCTCGGCACAGTGACCACCGCTGACGCCACGCAACCGCTGTCCACCTGGGCGCCGCTGCGCTCACCGATCTACCGGGCGCTGTGGATCGCGCAGCTGGTGTCGAACATGGGCACCTGGATGCAGACGGTGGGCGCGCAGTGGCTGCTGGTGGACGAACCGAACGCGGCGACGCTGGTCTCGCTGGTGCAGACCGCGATCACGCTGCCGGTCATGCTGCTGTCCATCCCCTCCGGCGTGCTGGCCGACCTGATGGACCGGCGCAGGCTGCTGCTGGGCGCCCAGTCCACGATGGCGGTGCTGGCCACCGTGCTGGCGGTGGCCACCGCGACCGGCCACACCACGCCGGGGGTACTGCTGATCCTGCTGTTCCTGCTCGGCTGCGGCCAGGCGATCACCGCACCGAGCTGGCAGGCCATCCAGCCGGAGCTGGTGCCGCGCAGGCAGATCGCCGCGGCCGCCGCGCTGGGCAGCATGAACGTCAACATCGGCCGTGCCGTCGGTCCGGCGCTGGCCGGTGTGCTGGTCGCCGCCTCCGGGCCCGCCCTGGTGTTCGCGTTGAACGCGCTGTCCTTCGGCGGCATCGTGGCGGTGCTGCTGTTCTGGCGGCGGCCCGCCGCCGACCGCACGCTGCCCAACGAGCGTCCGCTGGCCGCGTTGCAGGCGGGCACCCGGTTCATCCGCGCCGCCCCCGCGATCCGGCGGGTGCTGTTGCGCTGTCTGCTCTTCGTCGGCCCGGCCAGCGCGGTGTGGGCGCTGCTGCCGGTGATCGCGCGCGACGGGCTCGGACTCGACTCCTCGGGTTACGGTCTCATGCTGGGCGCGCTCGGTGTCGGCGCGGTCGCCGGGGCGCTGGCGCTGGCCCGCATCCGCGCGAAGCTGACGCCGACGGCCAGGTTGACCATCGCCTCGGTGGTGTTCGGCCTGGCCGCGGCGGGCTCGGCGCTGATTCCGAGCGTGGCGGTGGTGCTGGTGCTGCTGGTCGGCGCGGGCATGGCGTGGTTGCTGGCGCTGTCGACGATGAACGCCACCATGCAGCTGCTGCTGCCTGCCTGGGTGCGGGCGCGCGGTCTCTCGGTGTACATGCTGGTGTTCATGGGCGGGCAGGCGCTCGGCGCGCTGCTGTGGGGTCTGGTCGCCGGCGCCACCTCGACGGTCACCGCGCTGCTGATCGCGGCGGGCCTGCTGGTGTGCGGCGCGGCGGTGAGCGTGTGGTTGCCGATCCGCCACGATGTCGAGGACCTGGACCTGAGCCCGGCCACCTTCTGGCAGGAACCGGAGCTGGTGGTCGAACCCGATCCCGACGACGGGCCGGTGCTGGTACTGCGCTACTACGACGTGCCCGCCGAACGCCTCGACGAGTTCCTCGCCGCGATGGTGTTCGTCGGCCGGTCCACCCAGCGCACCGGCGCGATGGAGTGGCGGCTGTTCCGTGACGTCGGGGTGGTCGACCGCTATGTGGAGGCCTTCGTGGTGCGCTCATGGGCCGAGCACATGCACCAGCACCAGGTGCGGCTCACCGCGCAGGACCAGCTGCGCACCCAGGCGGTCGCGGAGTTCCGCGCGGGCGAGCCGAACATCACCCACCTGGTCGCCGTCGACACCCCCGGCCGCCGCTGAACCCGGCCCGGCCGCCCGATTGGGGCCGGCGCGGCCTCACCCCATAGACTGACCGGCATGCGGATGTTCCTGGATATCCTCCTCATCATCACCAGCGTGCTGCTGGTGCTGCTGGTGCTGCTGCACCGCGCCAAGGGCGGGGGTCTGTCCAGCCTCTTCGGCGGCGGCGTCCAGTCGAGCCTGTCGGGTTCCACCGTCGTCGAGAAGAACCTCGACCGCGTCACCATCTTCACCGGCATCATCTGGCTGATCGCCATCCTCGGCATCGGCCTGGAGATCAAGTTCTCCTGATCAGGCGGATCGTCCGGGCAGGGGGCATCCGAGCTCGGCCGATCCGGGATCACTCGGGCGGGACGGCCCGCGCCTCGAACTGCACGTGAGTCCCCGACTGTCCGGTGCGGACCATGCCGAGCCGCTCGCAGAGCTGGATCGACGCCTCGGCGCTCTCGTCGGCACTCGCGACGACCCGGTCCAGCCCGAGGGTTCCGAAGGCGTAGTCGAGCACGGCCCGGCAGGCCTCGAGGGCCAGCCCCTCGCCGCGATGGCCCTCCTCGACGCTGGAGACCATCCTGATGCCGTCGCGGCTCCAGCGCAGACCGCACACGCCGAGCAGCCTGCCGTTCGGGGAGGACCGTGGGGTCAGCGTCCAGAAGCCGTAACCGCGGATGGCGAAGTCGAGATCGCTGCGCTCGGTCAGCGCCACCACCATCGCCGCGATGACCGGTTCGTCGTCGAAGAGGTTGCGGCGGATGCCCGGATCGTTCCAGTGCTGGTGCAATCGCTCGGCGTCGGACGCGCGCAGCGGGCGCATCCGCAATCGAGGGGTGAGCAGGATCGGGCCGGCGGTCGTCATCGTCGCCGATCTTTCCGGGCCGGGCACACGCTGTCCAGCGGCGGGGATCAATCGTTGCGGGGCACCCTGCCGTCGATGTCGGTGAAGCCGTAGCGGTCGGCGAGTTCGTACACCCGCCGGGCGGTGCCGGTCGACGCGCGCCGGTCCGGGTCGGCGGCCAGCGCCACC
>NZ_JARWRU010000423.1 GCF_029867845.1 Nocardia farcinica
CCGCGGCCCGGGGGCCGGGTTGTTGCGGGTGTGCGCCGGTGTTCCATTTATTTTCCCTTTTCTTTTTCCCCCCGGCGGGGGGGTTCCGGGGGGTTTTCTCCCCCCCCGACACCGCGTCGCCGACCGGAATGTGTTGCGGCAGGGCGAACATTCCGGCCACCTGGGTGACAATCTGCTCGAGCGAACCACCGATCACGAGATACGGCAAATTCGAATCCTGCAGGGCGGTGAGCAACAACCGGTCGACGGTCTCGCGCGTCGCGCTGTCGCCGTCCTCGGTGACTTCCTCGGGCAGCCGGAGGTGGACGAAGCCGTCGTAGGTCGCGTTCGCGTACCGGGCGACGATGCGGCGCTGTGCGAGCAGGAACCGCTCCTCGAAGATCCGGTAGGGCAGGTCCCTCGGATTCAGCAGCCAGTGCCGCCGCGGCGTGGTGCGGCGGGTGGCCTCGGCCACCGCCCATTCGTGCAGCACCGAGCCGTCGGAGACGTAGCCGCCGGGCAGGCGGGCCTCTCCGTCGACGCGCTGCTCGAAGCCGCGGATCGCCGCCTCGACGGTGCGGGCGAGCCGCCTGTCCGAGCGTGGCGCGGCCAGTTCGTCGGCGACACTGGCGCAGTCGAGCCCGGTGGCCAGCGCGAGCGCGGCGCAGACGGTCCCGCGACCGGTGCCGGGCGCGCCGGTGACGGCGATACGGACAGGGGGCTGTCGGTCTTCCTCGGTCACCGGCGGCTACTCCGGGAGCCGATGGGCCAGCAGGCAGGAACCGGTCACGCCTTGGAACTCCTTGATGAGCAGGTCGGCGCTGCGCCAGCGCTGCCCGCCCCGGTCGATGACGGAGGCACGCTTGATCTCCACGGTGCCGTCGAACTCCTCGGCCGAGGGCCGTGGCGGCTGCTCGGCGAAGAACTCCAGTTTGCGCATCCACAGGGTGTCGCTGTTGGTGCGATCCAGCGAGTCCATCTGATAGAGCAGGATCTGCGACAGCTGGGCGGCGCCGACGATGGCGTCGATCGGCGACACCGAATCCCAGTAGGCCGCCTCGGCGCCCACGTAGCCGTTCTCCGCGCCGGGGCGCACCGACTGCCTGCCGGTGACGCGGGTGGCGTCGGCGTCGACCCGCAGCGCGTGGGCGCTGAGGCTGTGATCCTTGACACCGGTGAGGTAGTAGTGCGGGGCGGGGCCGAAGATGTCGGCGAGACTGTCGAAGGTGTCGGTGCCGGGGAACTCGGGACCGCTGCCCGCGCCGATCTCGTGCACGAGGGTCAGGGTGCCCGCGAGGTTGCCGACCTGGAACTTGAAGGTGGTCTCCGCCAGGTCGCCGTCCTCGGCCAGCCCGGTGACCTCGGCCGTCACCGGAATGTCGTCGAGATCCTCGTGCGGGGCCGCCCCCGCCCTGACCGCGCCGTGGCGGACCCAGGTGCGCGCGGACTGCTCGGGCGACAGCGCCCGCGCCCGGGTGATCGCGGCGTCGCAGAGCGTCGCGGCGAGCATGACCGTGTCGACGCTGCTGACGTGCGGGACGAGTTCCCGGTGCTTTTTCTTCGACCAGTCCGCCGGATATTCCAGTCGCGCCCGCGCGGAATGCCGGGCGCCGGGGCGGACGAAATTGTCCAGCACCAGCGCCGACAATTCCGGGCCGACCTTCCGGTAACCCTCGCCGAAATATCGGGTGGCCCGGGGGCCGAGGGGCTCGTCGTAGCTGGAAAATACAACACTCATGGGTACAACCTTCGAACAGCGAATAATCCTGTACTAGGCGACGCGAGGCAGTTCGAAAACCTGTCCCGCGTACGACAGCCCCGCCCCGAAGGAAACCTGGAGAGCGAGCTGACCCGGTTTTGCCCGACCCGAGGTGATCAGGTCGTCGATCGCCAGCGGCAACGCCGCCGCGGACGTGTTTCCGGTGTGACGCACATCGTCGGCCACCACGACCGACTCCTCGCGCCAGCCGAGTTTGCGGACCACACTGTCGATGATGCGCAGGTTCGCCTGGTGCGGGATGAACACCTCGACCTCGTCGAGTCCGATCTCCCCCGCGATCGCGATCTGCTCGACGATCTGCGGCACCGCGCCGGTGGCCCAACGGAACACCTCGGTGCCCTCCATCCGCAGCATGGGGGCGGCGGTATCGGCGGGCGCGGCGCGCAGTTCCTCCCAGGTCGGCTCCTGGCGGATGAGCCGGGCGTGTGAACCGTCGCTGCCCCAGACGGTTCGGCGGATGTGGCCGTAGTCGGTGGGGCCGATGAGCACCGCGCCGGCGCCGTCGCCGAAGATCGGCGCGACCCCTCGGTCGTCGGGATCGACCACGTGGCTGAGCTTTTCGGCGCCGATGACGAGGACGTTGCCCGCCTGGCCGGAGTTGATCAGGGCGGTGGCCTGTCCGACGGCGTGCGCGAGGCCTGAGCAGCCCGCGGAGACGTCGAACGCCGCCGGGCCTGCGCATCCGAGTTCGGAGGCGACGATCGGCGCGGCGGCGGGTGTCTGGTTCATGTGGGTGGAGGTGGCGAGCAGGACGACGTCGACATCCCGGGCGGAGACGCCCGCCGCGCTCAGGGCGGCGTCGGCGGCGCGCACCGACATGGACGTCACCGTCTCGTCGGGGCCGGCGAAGCGCCTCTCGCTTATTCCGGTGCGGGTGAGAATCCATTTTTCGTCGACGCCGAGATGAGTGGCGAGTTCCGCGTTGGAGATTATTCGCTCAGGCCGATACGATCCGATCATGAGCATCCCGGCTCGCTGGACTGTCATTTCTCGTCGTGCAGCCTTTTCTCGCAGCGTCGTCACAAAGCTCACCCCCCTGCGTGTTTATGAAGTGAATCACTCGTGAATCAACCTAGCACCGGGGCGGCGAGCTGGTATCAGATCACACAGCTATAACACGTGCATAACGGAACAGGGTGACGAAGGTCACGTTTTTTGATGCGGCATTGACATAACCAAAGCTACTGGTCAGTTCGCAATTCTGTGAACGTTTTTGTTCGCGTTTATTCACAGTAAGCAAAAAGCGAACGTTTCTGTTCTTGACTGCCCGGAGAGCCGCAAATCTCCTGGTCACGGCCATGAGAAGGCCTGGACGACGAGGGCGGGGCCCCGCCACCGGGGGGGGGGCCCCCCCCCCGTTGTTGGGGGGGGGGGGGGGGCCGGGGGGAGGGCGCCCCC
>NZ_JARWRU010000424.1 GCF_029867845.1 Nocardia farcinica
CTGCCGGGTGCCGCCGCATGCCGGGAAGTGGATCCACGCACGGACTTCTAATTATCCGCCGGTGCCCGAGCACCGCGAACACGAGACGATGCGTAGCAGCCGCGCCATTCGTGTCATCTCCCCTGTCTCCCCTTTCTCACGACACCTCGGATCGAGGCCCCTCGTCTTCGATGCTGCCACCTGCCGGGCCCGCCCGCTGTCCGCCATCGAGCACCCACGGCAAGGACTTTCGGCTCTTCACGGGGAATTCACGCCGTCCAACCGGAATCGCCCGCACAGTCGGATAATCGGCGGACAGCCGACGGCTGTTTCGCCGGGCGTTACAGTCCCGTTGACAGCCCCGCTGTGGTGTCGGCGGCCGTCCGGCGGCGCCGCTCGTCCCGGTCTGGCCGGTCCACCGCGCCGGGTGCGGGGAGAACTTCCGTCACGAGACCGATCGCAGATCCGGCGTGCTGCCGGCCGAGAGTTCGCTCGGGGACACGAGTTCGCCGTCGGGGGTGACGAAGGCCAGTTCCGCTTCCACGCCGGTCCGCTCGGCGACGAAGCGCGGCGAGATGCCGTCCGGGTGCGGCCGGTGGGTGCGGCCCCAGGCGGCCAGCGCGCCGACCACCAGGCTCAGGCCGTGGCCCGATTCGGTGAGCACGTACTCCTCCCGCACCCGCGCGCCCTCCTCCCGGTAGCCGCGGCGGGCCATGATGCCCGCGTCCACCAGCGCCGACAGGCGTTTGGCCAGAATGTTCGGCGCTATCCCGAGGCCGTCCCTGAACTCCTGGAAACGGGTCGATCCCTTGATCATCGCGTCGCGCACGATCAGCAGCGTCCAGGCGTCGCCCACCACGTCGAGGGCACGGGCGATCGAGCAGGTCGAGTCCTTACCGAGGTTCTTGGGCATGCTTGCAGGCTATCCAATGGGTTGCTGGGCGAAACCCAGCGCGCGGCCAGTCGCACCCGGCCGGTCACACCGCGCCGCACGGCTCAGAACAGGCCCATCTGCGCTGCGGCAGGCCGATTCTCGATCGAGTCGTCGAGGACGATGCGGCGGCCGACGAACGGGGATTCGTCCACCAGCACCAGCTCCGGCGAGTCGTCCGCGGCGCGGCAGAGCAGGACGTGGCCGTGGGCGTCGACGGCGTCCAGGACGTACTCGCCCGCGCCGTCCGGCCGAGGGGCGACGTCGAGGAAGCGGCCGTACTCGCGCAGGCGGCGGTGGAAACGCTCACCGCCGGTCCAGGGCTCGGACAGCACGGTGGTTCCGGGCGGCAGGTGGTCGACGGCCTGGGCGGCGGCGGTCGCCAGCGTGCGTTCCAGCTTCGGCCAGTCCTCCAGCGCGCCGGACAGCGCGGCCAGCTTGGCCCGGACGGTCACCGACTCCTTGAATCCCGCCGCGGACACCAGCCGTTCGGAGTCCCGCACGTGCAGGCCGTCGGGCGAGGACGCCACGAACCGCGCCAGCAGCGCGCCCTGTTCGTACAGGCGGGTGTTCCTCCTGGTCAGCGGGGCGGTGCCCACCTTGCACTCGCCCCGGCCGAAACAGGCGATGTAGAGCAGGTGCGGCCTGCCGATGTACTCGCGGATCTGCCCCGGCAGTTCCGCCAGCGCGCCCCGATGGTGGTGCACCACCGAGAAACCCTCCCGTTTGCGGCAGCGCTCACACTGTCTGCCGTTGGTCGCCTCGGCGCCCGTGGCGCAGGGCTGCCTGCTCCCCGCGCCGTCCTCGAAGGTGAAATAGCCCAGGCACCACCGGCGTTCGTCGGCCAGCCGGAAGGCGAGCCGGTGGCCCCGGCCGGGCAGTTCCCTGCTGGTGCCGTCCGCGGCGATCAACCGGTGGTGCCAGCTGCCGTCGTCGTGCCAGCGCAATCCGCCGTACAGCACCGTCTCCGCGCCCGTCACCTTCCTGGTTCCCCTCTCACCCGCGTGCGCGCGTCCGGCACATCGACGCATCGGTGGGGATCTCGGCGACGACGGGACGGCTCACCCCACGATTGTGCCCCGCCGCACCTCCCGGCACGAGCACGACCCCGCCCCCGGCGAACCGCCTTTCCATCGGGGCAGACCAGCGACGATCGGCAGACGGCGTTAGTCTCATGACGCGACCGAACCGGACCTTCCGGGCAGGAAACGCGCTACGCCGTCGGCGTGATCGGGAATCGCCGACAAGGAACGGAGTGTCACTGATGGCGATCGGCAAGAACACGTCCCGGGGAATCGTGCGGCGGGCCAGGGCCACGCTCGCAAGGCTGCTACCCAAGCGGG
>NZ_JARWRU010000425.1 GCF_029867845.1 Nocardia farcinica
GCTCCACACTCACACTGTCCGGCCCGAAGCGGTCGACCAGCTCGTGCAACGCCGCCTCGGCCCTCGGCAGGCCCGCCTCGCCCGCGGCCAGATCCTCGGCCAGCGCGCCGCGCAGATGGCCTTTGCGGCAGCCGGTGAGGATGTGCCAGTGCCCGCCCGCGGCGGCGGTGAGCCGGTCGTAGTCGTAGCGGAGGACGCCCTTCTCCCCCGCCGCCAGATGCGCGGCGGCGATCTCGCGGGAGAGCCTGCGATAGCCCTCCTGGCCGCGGGCCAGCACCAGCAGATGCGGGCCGGGCGGGTCGGGATCGCCGGTGCGGGGCGCGGAGTCGACGGCCCCGGGCGGGCTCAGCGACAGCTCGGCGCCGAAGACGGTGGCGATGCCCCACTCCTGGGCCGCCTCCGAGAAACGCACGGTGCCGTGGAAGCCGTCGTGGTCGGTCAGGGCGATGGCCTCCAGGCCGAGCCGCACGGCCTCCTCGACCAGTTCCTCCGGTGTGCTCGCGCCGTCGAGGAAGCTGTAGGCCGAGTGCGCGTGCAGTTCGGCGTAGGGCACGGCCGGGCTCTCGGCGGCCGGGATCGGCGCGGGCCGGTAGGGCTCGCGACGCGCCGACCAGGCGGGGCTGTCGCCGCCGTCGCCCGGGGTGTCGGCGCGACGGCCCGGCCGCCCGGAGAGCAGCCGTTCCAGTTCCGACCAGGAGGGCGGGCCCGAATCCCAGACCACGGCAGCCCCTAGGCGCTGCGCAGGCGCTGGGTCTCGCCCGCCCGCAGGGCTTCCTCGACGCGGTCGAGGCCGGTGCGGATCAGCGCACCGTAGGCGTCGTCGGCGAGGATGCGCAGGTGGCCGCGGGCGATGGCGAGCTGCATGCGCGCGGCGTCGAAATCGCCGACCCTGCGGTGACTGTCGGCCAGGTTCAGATACAGCGATGGCAGAAAGCAGCGCATGCCCTCGTCCAGTGCGACGCCGGGGGTGAAGATGCAGGCCAGCGCGCCCCGGAGACCCGCCCCCCCCCCGGGGGGATCGGGACGGGGGGAGCGGCGGGGGAGTTGGGCCCCCCCCCGGGGGGAACCCCCCCCCGCCGGCGGCACCCCCG
>NZ_JARWRU010000426.1 GCF_029867845.1 Nocardia farcinica
CATCATCCCCCCCCCGGCCAGGCCGACATTGGCCTCATTTTCCTCGACCCCGAGCCCGAGGTACGGGCTCTCGCCCCCCAGCGCCTGCGCGCCCCGCTTGACGCGCGGCGCGGCCGCGCGCGCCACCTCGGCGGTGCCGTCGGTCGATCCGTCGTCGAGGACGAACACCCGCAGCCGGGGGACGCCGACCTGGCCGCGCAGATCGGCGACGAGCTCTCCGATCCTGGCCGCCTCGTCCCGCGCCGGGACACACACGGTCACCGGTTCGAGCACGGCCAGTCCGGGCGAGAGCCGGGGCGCGGTGAGCCGGTTCAGCAGGGCGATGACGCAACCGGTCATGGCCAGCCCGGTGCCAAGCCGGGTCGCGGCGACCGCCACCGAACTCAGCGGAACTGCTTGACCGAGCGCCACCAGCGCCGCCAGGAGAACTGATGGTCGGGGACCTCGGGCGTGGGATTGCGGTTCAGGTAGGCCATGCCGGCCACGATCGCGGCGACCGCCAGGGTCACGCCGCCCACAATGCCCGCCCACCCCGCGAACGAGCGGGTGTTCGGATCGGGATAGCTCACCTCGGCGCGCAGCGTGGAGACCTCGCCGGCGGGCAGCTTCCACGACACCGTGTTGTCCCCCTCGCGGGTGCCGTTGGTCTTGGCCACCCTGGCCGGGAAGGCGATGGTGAACTGCACGTCCGAGCCGTGCGGCGGCACCGACTTCAGGTCGACGCGCCCGTTGAGCGACACCAGATCGCCCGAGCGCTGGAACTGCAACTGGATCATGCCCTGGGCCTGCTCGTTGAGCTGGGTCAGCTGCTGCACGTCACCGAAGGACAGGTCGTCGAAGAAGACCTTGCTGCCCACGTAGCCGTCCTGGTTGTACGGCTCGACGCGCACCCGCGCGCCCAGCGACTCCGGCGCGGTCAGCATGGGGCCGGTGTCCTCCTCGTTGGCGGGCACCACCGCCGCCACGATACGGCCGGACACCCGGTCGTCGGAGGAGACGCCCATGGAGACCTGCACCCGTAGGCATCCGGCCAGCATCGGCACCAGCAGGGCCGTGAGCAGGACGGCGGACGCGACGCGCACCCGCGCCGTCGGCCGCGAAACGACAGCGGGTGTGATGGCTGCACTGGATCGCACGGCACACATCGTGCCAGGCCCGCTGCCACCGGCGCCAAAGGGCGGGCGAGGACACGGTGATCCGGCGCGTCAGCGGTGCGTGCCCGCCCGCTTCGCGCGCCACCGCCGCGCCGCCGTCACCAGCAGCGGAACGCCGAGCACCCCCATGCCGACGAAGCCGTAACCGGCGGAGACCGGCAGGCCGAGGAAGGCGAGATGGGCCAGCGCCGACCCCAGCCAGGTCCACAGGAAGACCAGCACCGGCACGGTGTGGTCGGTCCGCGGCGGGCGGCCCGATGGCGGCGGCGCGGCGCGGTCCCACACGGTCAGCAGCAGGGCCATGCACAGCGCGACCACCAGCCAGCCCAGGTAGTTGGTCAGCGGGATCTCCGGCAGGCCGGGCAGACCGGAGTCGGTGTCGCACCAGCTCCAGCGGTCCTCGGCGACCATCTGCGGGTCGAGGAACAGATCCCAGCCCAGCGCGCCCGCGACGGTCAGCCCGATGCGCGCGGGCACCCCGCCCGCGCGTTCGGTCACCAGACAGGCGACCATCCACACCGGATAGAGCCCGCCGGTCCAGGCCAGCGGGATCAGCAGCGGCACCTCGGCCAGGGCGGGACCGAGCGGGCCGAGCTCGTATTCGTAACAGCCGTAGGGCAGCCCGGTCGCCACGCCGAGGATCTCCGAGGACAACCCGAGGCCGGAGATGATGACGAGCACGCCCGCGGCATAGCGGACACCGCGGGTCACGGTGGCGTGGGTGAGCGCGGTCGCCGCCGAGAGCAGCACCACGGCGATCGTCACCTGGTCGAGCGCGGTGCCCGAGGTCAACGGGTAGGCGATCTGGGTGAGGATCAGCAGGATCGCCGACGCCATCGGCACGCGCCTGCCCCAGCGTGCCGCGGTGGTGGACCCGGTGGCAGGGGATCGCGGGCCGGTGGTGTTCGCTGGCGCCGCGTCCGAGGCGGGCGGGGTGGCGGGGGTCTCGCTCATCGGCGTCGCGGGAAGGGGATGCGGGAACGGCGGTGGTCGCGCAGCAAGAGCCGCGCCGCGGTCCGCCCGCTCGCGCCGCTGACCCCGCCGCCGGGATGGGTCGAGGCGCCGGTCAGATACAGCCCCGGCGCGCCGGGCACCCGCTGGCCGGACAGCTCGGGCAGCGGCCGCCACATCATCATCTGGTCCAACGACATCTCCACGTGCATGACATTCCCGCCGATCAGCCCCATCTCACGCTCGAGATCCTGCGGCGTCTGCACGAACCGCTGCCGCACCGAGCCCGCGAAACCCGGCGCGAGCGCGTCCACCTCGGCGATGATCCGATCGGCTTCGCGCTCGGCGTGCGCCGCCCAGCCGCTGCCGTCGGCCAGGCGATGGGGATGCCACTGCGCCCACAGCGACAGCTGGTGCTCGCCCGGCGGGGCGATGCTCGGGTCGAGCGCGCTGAAACTCATGGCCAGCACCACCGGCCGCGGCGGCAGTTCGCCTGCCAGCGCCGCGCCGTGCGCCCGGTACAGTCGCGCGCGCTCGGAGACCAGCAGTTGCAGTCCGCGCGCCGACTCGCGTTCGCTCGCACCGGGATAGGCGGGCAGCGCGTCGGCGGCCACCCGCACGATCATGCCGATGCCGGGACCGACGCGGATGCGCGAGCGCCAGTCCGCGAGCACGGTCTCGTCGAATCCGCCCGCCGCCAGCAGATCCAGCGTGGTCAGCACGTGTGCGCCCGCGATCACCGCCTCGGCCCGGATCTCCCGGCCCGCCGCGGTGCGCACCAGCCAGCCCTCGCCCGCGCGGCGCAGTTCGGTCACCGGCTCGCCGGTGCTGATGGTGGCGCCGTCCGCGCGCAGCCGCGCCGCCAGTGCCTCGGTCAGCGCGCCGCTGCCGCCGACCGCGCGGCCGGGTGGCAGGGTGTGCATGAGCGCGGCGAAGCCGACCATGGGCGCGGTGCCCGGCTCCGACATCGGCGGCCCGGACTGCGCGCCGAACCAGGCCAGCGCCGCCTTGAGCCGCTCGTCGGCGAACCAGCTGTCCAGCAGCGCGTCCCCCGATTGCAGGAACTCCCGCGACAGCGCGCTGCCACCCGCTCCCGTGTCCAGGCCCCAGAACGAACGCAGCAGGTGCGGGGCGCGCGGCGCGGCCCCGAACGCCCGCATCACCCGCGCGCCGCGCGGACCCCACACGGCGACGAAGCGGCGGTAGGCGTCGGCGTCACGCGCTCCGCAGGCGCGTTCGATCGAGGCGCAGGTGGCGTCGAGGTCGCGGTGGAAGACGATCGGCGGGCCGTCGACGGCGGGCGCGAAGCCCCACGGATCGCAGTCCAGATAGCGCAGCCCGTAGCGGGCCAGCTCCAGCTCCTCGACGATGCCGGTGTGCCGGATCATGATGTGCGCCGAGGACCCGCGGTCCACCCGGTGGCCGGGGAAGCGCTCCACCGTCGAGACCGCGCCGCCGAGCACCTCGTCGCGCTCGATCACCTCGACCGCGTGCCCGGCCCTGGCCAGGTAGGCGGCCGCGACCAGCGCGTTGTGGCCGCCGCCGACCACGACGACGGTCACAGCGGCAACCGCCTGCCGAGAATGGCGAAGGGCCTGCTGTCGCCGGAGAAGACGAAATCGCGGATCACGTCGCCGAATCCCTCCCGCCGGTACAGCCGCCAGGCCCGGTTCTCCTCGGCGGGCACCTCGGGGGTGGACAGCAGCACCGCCCGCTCGGTCAGCCCGGTCAGCAGCCTGCGCAGCAGCGTCTGCCCGATGCCCGATCCCTGGGCGCTCGGGTGCACGTGCAGTTCGGTGAGCTCGAAGTAGTCCGAGAGCAGTTCGTGGGCCGACTGTTCCGGCCAGCCGCAGCGGCGCATGCCCACGTGCACCTGCTGGTGCCACCACTGATTGGGGGCGCCGTGATAGCCGTAGGCGATGCCAAGCATGCGCGAGGTGCGCGGGTCGACGTAGCCGTGCTCGTCGGGCAGCAGGGCCGCGACCGCCCGCCACCCCTTGCGGGTGGTGTGCTCGGTCCACATGGGCGCGCGGTGGTTCTCCGTGCCCCGGGGGTACTGCATGGCGGCCACGTACACCGACAGCGCGTCGTGCAGCCGGTAGCGCAGGTCGGCGGCCGTGAGGTCGACCACGGCGTGGGCGGGGGTCTGGTGGGGCGTGACGGCGGTCATGGCTCTCGTCGATGTCGCGCCGGTGGCGGCGGGGCGGGAAGTCGGTGGTGGAACGTGCGGTGGAACGGGTGCGGCGGAACTTGTCGGTGGGTGTCCCTATATTCAAGCGCAAGTCAGACGTTCGAATATCTGTTCGGTCCGCGCGTCGCGCGGACCGGGAGCGCGAGCGGTGGCGCCGGTGTCGTCCGCGGGGCCGGCGGCGGGCCTCGCGCCGATTCGAAAGGGGGCGGCCCATGAGTCGCACGGAATCCGGCCGCACCGATGCCGGTCGCGCACACTCCGGTGTGAATCGCCACCCCGAGCAGGGTCGCTCGGGCAAGGCGGGCCTGCTGCTGGACAAGGCCGACGGCCTGTTGCTGCAGGCGGCGGGCGAGCGTGACCCGCGCGAGCGGTTCCGCACCGCTTACCTGGCCGCGCTGCGCGGTGCCGGTGCGGTGCTGGCGAGCACGGGGGCCGACGCCGCGCCGAGGGCCCGCTCCCGCAACGCCTGGGTGCTGCTGCAGCGCGCGGCGCCGGAGTTCGTCATGTGGTCGGACTACTTCGCCGCCCGCTCGGAGGTGCGCGCCGCGTTGGAGGCCGGGCTCGATCGCGACGTCGGCGACGCCGAGGCCGACGAGTTCGCCTCGCGGGTGGGTGCATTCCTGCACGACGTGGCCGATCTGCTCCAGTCCGCGGCCCGGCTGCGGCTCGCCCCCGGCATGAGCGCGTAGCGGCTCGGCGACAGTTTCGTTCCACAGTGGCCATTGGGTGGTATGGCCCTGATCGAACTCGTATCATGGGGGCAGATGGCCGCCAAGGTCGGCTATCTGTCGCCTACCCGGAGGCGACAGTCACGCCTAGTGCCGGGGGAGGTACCGTGCCACTCTCCGAGCACGAGCAGCGCATGCTCGAACAGATCGAGAGCGCTCTCTATGCTGAGGACCCGAAGTTCGCCTCGTCGGTGCGAGGCGGACGACTTCGCACGACCACGAGTCGTCGCCGACTCCAGGCTGCCGCCCTGTTCGCCCTCGGCCTGCTGTTGCTGGTCGCGGGTATCGCCGGGCCCAAGCCTGGTGGTTTTCCGATCATCAGCCTGATCGGGTTCGTGATCATGTTCGGCGCCGGTGTGCTGCTGCTGACCGGAGGCCCCAAGACGGCCCCGGACGGCGACCTGCCCTCCGGTGGCGCGGGCTCCGGCGGCGTATCCGGCCGAAGTACCGGCCGCGGCCCCGGCGGGCG
>NZ_JARWRU010000427.1 GCF_029867845.1 Nocardia farcinica
GCGGGGCGGCCCCGCGCCCCGGCGCGGCCCCGGCCCGGGGGGGGCCCGCGCGGCCACGGCACACCACTCGACATCCCCGACAGCCTCCGCGTCGCGATCTACACCGAGGAGTTCGCCGCCGACCCGCACGCCGCCTATGCCGATATGCGGGAGCGGTTCGGTTCGCTGGTGCCGGTGTGGCTGGCTCCCGGGGTGCCGGCCACGCTGGTGATCGGGTATTGGACGGCGTTGAAGATCCTGCACGACCCGGAGCATTTCCCGGCCGATCCACGGGTGTGGGAGCGCGACGTTCCGGTGGAGTGCCCGGTGCGGCCGATGATGCAGTGGCGTCCGAACGCATTGCGCAGCAGCGGGGTCGAGCACATGCGGTATCGGGCAGCGACGGTGGATGCGCTCGCTCGGGTGGATCTGCGTAAGACCTTGGCGGCGGTCGAGAAGAGCGCGGCGGGGTTGATCGCGGGGTTCTGTGGTCGGGGTCGGGCTGATCTGCTCAGGGATTTCGCTGCTCCGCTGGTGTTCGAGGTGATCGGGGAGCTGGTCGGTTGTGATGCCGGGATCAGTGGGCGGGCGGCGGCGGGGATGGCGATGATCTTCGACACCAGCGATGCCGCCGCGGGCAACGAGCTGATGGTGCAGGCCTTGGCCGAACTGGTGGCGCGTAAGCGGGTGCGGCCGGGGCGGGACATCACCTCGTGGCTGTTGGCGCATGAGAGCGGGTTGTCCGATGAAGAAGCGGTGCACCAGTTGGTGACGCTGTATGGGGCGGCGAGTGAGCCGTTGACGAATCTGATCGTGAACACGTTGGCGTGGATGATGACGCACCCGGAGTTCGGGGGTGAAGTCGTGGGTGGGTCGGTGTCGACGCGGGATGCGTTGACGCAAGTGTTGTTCCGTGATCCGCCGATCGCGAATTTCTGTATGTCGTATCCGCGTCAGCCGCAGTTGGTGGAGGGCAGGTGGCTGGCGGCGCATCGGCCGGTGGTGATCGGTCTGGCGGCGTGTAACAACGATCCGGCGGTGGTGGGCGGCAATATTCGGGGCAACGAGTCGCATCTGGGGTTGGGGGCTGGGCCGCACCGGTGTCCGGCGCGGGCGTTGGCGGAGCTGGTCGCGGGGGAGGCGATCGATCAGTTGCTCGACGCTCTGCCGGAGATGACCCCGGTGATTCCGGCCGACGAGCTGCGGTGGCGGCCGGGGCCGTTCCATCGGGCGCTCGAGGAATTGCCGGTCGTCTTCACCCCTGTCGCGCCGCTGACCGTATCCCGCTGAGCGCTACGCCGGTGTGCGCTGTTCCCGCCGAACGCCGTTTCTCAATAAACGAAAAGGCTTTTCCGATGCACGATGCGAATTCCAATTCCGCTTTCTTCACGCTCGATGTCACAGGCGCCGATATTCCCGGTGAGGCCGCCCGGCTCCGCGCACGGGGGCCGCTGGTGCCGGTGGTGCTGCCCGGCGGGGTGCGCGCCTGGGGCGTCACCGACCCGCTATTGCTGCGGGAGCTGTTCGTCGACTGGCGGGTGTCCAAGGACGCCGCGCAGCACTGGCCGCCGTTCATCGCGGGCGAGATCCCGCCGGACTGGCCGTTGATCTCGTGGGTTTCGGTGCGCAACATGCTCACCGCTTACGGCAAGGACCATCAGCGGTTGCGCAAGCTGGTCGGGCCCGCGTTCACCGCCCGCAGGGTGGATGCGCTGCGACCGCAGATCCGGCGGATCGTCACCGAGCTGCTCGACGGGCTGGCCGACCGGCCGGTGGTCGATCTGCGGGAGGAGTTCGCGGCGCAGGTGCCGTTGCGGGTGATCAATGCGCTGATGGGCGTCCCGGCCGATCTGCGCGACGGGCTTCGGCTGTGTGTGGACGAACTGTTCTCCACGGTCCCGCGACGGGATCCGCAGGCGACGCTCGCCGAGATGGTGAGCATCCTGACCACGCTGGTGGCTCGTCGCCGGGCCGAACCGGGCGACGATATGACCAGCCTGCTGATCAGCCGCCGTGACGCGGACGTGGACCGGCTCACCGAAGAGGAACTGATCCACACGCTGCTGCTGGTGATCAGCGCCGGCTACCAGACCACGGTCGATCTGCTCGACCAGGCGATCTGTCAGGTTCTGACCCGGCCCGAACTGCTGATTCGGCTTCGCGTCGGCGCGTTCGGCTGGTCGCATCTGATCGAGGAGACCCTGCGCTACACGCCGCCGGTGGCGAATCTGCCGCTGCGGTACGCGGTGGTCGACATCGATGTGGCGGGCACGCGGATCAAGGCGGGCGAGGCCATTCTCGCGTGCTTCGCGGCCGCCAATCGCGATCCCGGACTGTATGGGGGCGACGCCGACGAGTTCGCTCCGGCTCGCTCGACGAAAGAGCATCTGTCCTTCGGGTACGGGCCGCACTTCTGCCTCGGGGCGCCGCTGGCCAGGTTGGAGGCCGCGGTGGCGCTGCCCGCGTTGTTTCGGCGGTTTCCGGGCATGACGCTCGCTGTCGAGCCGGAGGCGTTGGAGCCGTTGCCGAGCTTCATCTCGCACGGGCATCGGCGGCTACCGGTCCACCTGCACGGAGCGGGCGGCGCGGGCCGGGCGGGCGGGTGAACACGCGACCGGGCGAGCGGGCGCACGGCAGGGGCGGGGACTGCCGTGGCCGCTGAGGACCGACAGCCGGAGGTGTCGCGGCCGGTCGCTGCCGTCATTCCGATCGGCCGGGCACCCGGGACGCTCGGACTCGCGGCCGCCGTCGACAAATTGCGTCACGACAACCCGCATTGGCCCGTGCGGTCACCGGAAGCGGCTGCGGCGGCGCTGCTTCTGCACGACGAGTGCCCGTGGCACTGCTCCACCCGGGTCGCCGCGCTGATCGTCAGCGCGGGGGATTACCAGTACTTCCGCGACCGCGGCGTCATCGACTGAAAGGGCAATTCCTATGGACGGACCTGCGGTTCGGCAATCGGCCGGAAGGACAGCGCTCGGGGTGGTGAATCTCGGTGTCAGCGAGTCGCCGGCCGCCGATCGGCATGTGCTCGCCGAACTCGCCCGTGTTGGCGGTTATCGGCTCGTCGATGTGCTCACTGTGGATGAGCAGACCTATCTGCCGACTTCCTATATCGCCGAGCGGGCTCGGTCGGCTCGGGCCGAGGTGCTGCTCGCGCCGAGTTTCGAGCACTTCGGGGTGTCGGGGCGGGTGCTGCCGCTCGTTGCGGAGTTGGTGGTTCCCGGTGTTTCGCGCTCTGACATCGGACCGGAGCGCCACCGTGAAACGGCTCGGAGACAACGTGATCGGATGTACAAGACGGTTCTCGCCGCGGTCGCCTTGATCGCGTTCGTGATCACTGTGTGGGCGCTGTGGCCCGAGCCGGAGCCGGTGCCGCCACCTGAGTCCGCTGTGATCGTGCTGCCGGATCCGGTCGTCGCGCCGCGGTCGTCGGGCTGACTGACGCCCGGTGGGGGCTCGTCGTGGGAACGTGACGAGCTCCCACGCGCAGCGCCCGAGGTCCGCCCGGAGCAGGCCGGATCGGGCTCGCTGGAGGCCCCACGGGCGCGTAAGTCGTTGCACGCCAAGCGCGGTCGTGATTGGAGGTCGAGCCGAGAATGGTCCACCTGCACTCGAAGTACCTGTTGCCGACCGTCCTGCTCGTCGTGTGTCAGGACGAGAACACCGAACGGTGGGCATGTGGGCCGTTCACCATAGGCCCCCGGTAATGGCCGAGCCTTGTCACCAGACCGCTGGTGCTGGGACCGGACAACGTACCGATTGTCACGGAGGCGGCCGAGGCGGTCGCCGATGTGCCACTCGCGGCGTTGTCGGCGATCACCCATGCCCATCACCCCTGCATAGGTGCGATACTGAAATCGCTGGCAGCCGCCCTGCGGGGCATCGACGACGAAGACGCCGCCATCGTCGCCGAACTCACCGAACTCGGCCTCGGCACCAGCCCGGCCGCCGACACCTGGAGGCAGATGATGTCCGTGGATCTGTCGTTCTTTCGCTCGCAGACCTCTCAGCGCATCCGGGAAGAAGCTCGCGAGGAAGGTAGAGAAGAAGGTCGGGAGGAAGGCCTGGCGACTGGCCAGGCCGTGAGTGTCCTGCGGGTCCTCGATTGCCGAGGCATCGAGGTGGCCGACGCCGACCGTGATCGGATCCTCGGTTGCTCCGACACCGAGACGCTTACTCGATGGCTCGACCGGGCGTTGAGCGCGGGATCGGTCGCCGAAGTATTCGCCGACTGATCCCGTCATACGCTGGTTGGGTGGGTCCTGCATCGACACCGGGCCAGCGGCGCTTGTCGCTGGAGCCGTGCGCATTCTCAGCGCATTTCGGCGCGCTTCACCACGCTTCTCGCCGACGCCGCGACCCGGCGACGCGGCCGCGGGTGCAGAGGGTGGACGCGCCCAGCGGGTGAAATACGTCGGACGAACAACCGATAGTGCGCGGGGCGTGGCGGTGCTCTACTGATTGCCGATCACAGGTAGTCGACACAGGGCGTTGCCTTTCGGGCAAGGCCGGGAGAGATCGAATCGTGAAATCCATGAGAAAAGCCGCCGCGGCTGCCGCGGGCGCCGCACTGATGACCCTGTTCGGCGCGTTCGCGGCGGCGCCCGCGCAAGCCGATCAAGTGCATCCCTATTCCACCTCGCCGTATTTCGGCGGCCAGGTCGTGATCTCCACCGGCCCGGGCACCATCACGATGCGGGCGATCCAGACGACGCCCGGCGCGTTCCCCTACGGATGCTGGGCATCGGCGCGCAACATGGCGACCAACTCCGCGTTCGGCAGCCGCGACCTGGTTCAGGTCTTCCCCCGTATCTGGCAGGCGGAATTCGGCGGGCTGCCCGATGGCCGCTACGAGATCATGCAGCGATGCGCGGACGGCACCAGCCTGCTGCGTGAGCGTTTCGCGATCGTCGACCTCGACGGCGGCGCAGCCGTGCGTCCGGAACAGGAGTCGCCGTTCGTCCCGGACCGGCCCTCCGACGAGACGTGCAGCGCCGAGGTGAGCCGCACATTCCAGGACGGCGGAATCCCGGTGCTGCTGGCGGAGGAAGTGGTGCAGAGACTCTCGAACCTGCCTTTCGGGGAAACCGCCCTCCAGCAACTGTGTCTGCTCTCGGTGCGCACCCCCGAACAGGCCTTCGAGAACTTCTGCAATATCGGCAAGTCGATGATCCCCGCCGACATCGTCTACGCCGGGATCGCGGAGATCGGACGGTCGATGGGTTCGCCACTGGTCACCGAATTCGGTGAGAGTGCGCGCTTGTCCTGGGAACGGCAATGCACCTGATCTGCCCTGTTCGGGGGTGATGTCCTGCTGGTGTCAGGGGAGGTAGGCGTCCAGCTGCTGGATGGCTTCGACCGGGTGCTGGGCGTCGATGGCGGAGGCGATGTCGCGGTAGAACCAGCCTTCGGCGCCGCGGACGAGTTCGCCTGCGAGGAAGCCGTGGGCGGGGTCGTCGAGCAGGTAGTAGGCGAGTTGGCGGCCGGTGACGCCGTCGGTGATGTGGCAGTAGGAGTTCTGGACCTCGTCCATGGTCTGGCCGGTGTAGGAGGTCATGAGGAAGACGACGGCGGTGATCACGGGGGAGATGCGGGTGAGGTCGACGGTGATGGTCTCGTCGTCGCCCTTGCCTTCGCCGGTGGTGGAGTCGCCGAGCAGGCGGACGGCGCCGTCCTGGGAGAACAGCTGGTCGTGGTAGACCACGTCGACCAGTTGGTGGCCCGCGAAGAGCATGGCCGAGGCGTTGAGGTCGATCTCGGAGCGCGAGTGCGTCCATCTGGCTCTGTCGGCCGGGTCCCAGCCCAGCCCCAATGTCACGAATGACAGTCCTGTTTCCGACACGTGCATCCCTCTCGTCGACCGCCCCGACCGAAAAACGTTGTGCGCTCACGCTATACCCTGGCAAATGCTCGCGTACCGCGCATTCGTGCAGCAAACAGTCTGTGGTCCCTGATTCTTCGATCAACTGTGCTTCGTATCCGCTCAGCGGTGCAGAGATTCGGCATCCGGCAGATACCCGGTGCCTCGCGGGTCACGACACCCCGGCGTCGGTCCGGGCGTCGTCCTCGCGGTTCTGCGTAGTGTTCGTCTCTTACACCTATGACACTCCGGGGCAGATCGAGCCCGGGTAGAGGAGGGGCGATGTCGGACTGGAACATTCTGCTGCCGAGCACTTCGCCGTGGGAACTGGTGGTCCGGGGCACCGTGACTTTTCTGGTGCTCATGGCTCTGTTCCGTGTCATCGGACAGCGTGAAGCAGGCGGGCTCGGGCTCACCGACCTGCTCGTCGTGGTGCTGGTGGCCCAGGCGGCCGGGCCGGGGATGCTCGGCGATGCCGCGACGGTGGCCGACAGCATGATCGTGGTGGTGACCATGCTCGGGTGGAGCCTTGTCATCGACGCGCTTGCCTACCGCTGGCCCCGTCTCGCGCGGATCGCCAAAGCCAGGCCGCGGACGCTGATCGCCGACGGACAGCTCAACCGGCGCGTCATGCGCAGGGAATTCATGACCTATGACGAGGTGATGTCGCAGCTGCGGTTGCACGGCATCGCCGAGATCGGCCACGTGAAGCGGGCGTATCTGGAACCCAACGGGATGGTCAGTGTGCTTCCCAGAGACGGGCACCAGAGCATCGACCCGCCGTCGGCTGTTCCCCGCTGAGCTGTGATCAGGCCGAAGGGAATGGTCGCCTCGAAACGGCGCGGGCCGGGC
>NZ_JARWRU010000428.1 GCF_029867845.1 Nocardia farcinica
GGGGCGTGGCGCGGGCCCCGCCCGGGCGCGGGGGCGGCCTGGTGCCCCCCCCCGGGCGCCCGGCCCGGCCCCCGGGCCTGCGCGACCCCGCAGGTGGCCATGGCGATGGTGGCCGACCAGCCGACCGCGCGCCCGAGCAGCGCCAGATGCCCGCCGCCGGGATGGATGCCGCGGGCGAGGAACCCGCTCTCCAGGCGCGCGTCGGGGGTGACGACCATGAGGTCGGTGGCCATGGCGAGGTTCAGCCCGGCGCCGACCGCGCCGCCGACCACCCGGGAGATGGTCGGGACCGGGAGCATGCCCACCCGGACGAACGCGCTGTAGACCGCGGAGGTGCGGCGCACGGCCTCGGGGGAGGCAGGGTCGGCCGAGGAGCTGGCCAGGTCCCTGGTGTCGGCGCCGCTGCAGAAGTAGGCGCCCGCCGCGCGGATCACGACCGCGCCGATGGCGGGATCGTTCTCCACGCGCGTGCAGAAATCGCCGATCGACGCGGCCATCTCCAGGGTGATGGCGTTCTTGCGGCGGGGGTTGTTGAGGGTCAGCTGTGCGACACCGTCGGCGTAATCGGTCAGGATCGGCGCCTCGGGCGGGCCGTCGACCGTGTTGTCGGACGTCATGGCCGTCACCGTAGCAGATTGGATCCAAAATAAAATCCAATACTGATTGACAATTCCACCGCGCGCCTCGGAGAGTGTCCGGGGAGGCAGCACGTCACCCTGCTCGGTGGTGACGAATCGAAGAAAGGTGGAACTCGTGTTCGAGTTGGACGGACGGATCGCACTGGTCACCGGCGCGGGACAGAGCGTGGGGGAGGGCATCGCCACAGTGCTCGCCCGGCAGGGGGCGACGGTCGTGGTGAACGACCTGTTCGCCGACCGCGCGGAACGCGTGGCGGCCGCGATCGTCGCCGAGGGCGGCACGGCGATCGCCCGGGCCTTCGACGTCACCGACTACCAGGCCACGGTCGCCGCGATCCGCTCCGCCGAGGCCGAACTCGGCGGGCACGTGAACATCCTGGTCAACAATGCCGGCGTCGCCGAGGACCGGGTCAGCAAGCCGTTCCGCGAACTGGAACCCGAGCAGTGGCCGCCGTCGATCGACCTCAACATCTACGGCGCGCTGAACTGCATCAAAGCCGTCATCGACGGGATGTGCGACAACGGCTGGGGCCGGGTCGTGCAGATCTCCTCCGGCTCGGCCCGCACCGGCCAGAACATCAACGTCTCGATGTACGCGACCGGCAAGAGCGGCATCGAGGGCTTCATCCGGCACCTGGCCGCCGAGACCGGGCAGTACGGGGTGACGGCCAACATCGTCGCCCTCGGATTGCAGGCCAATCTGGTGCACAAGATGCCGCCCGAGCAGATCGAGCGGCTCGTGGCGGGCATCCCGATCGGCCGGCTCGGCGACCCGTTCGAGGTCGGCGCGTTCTGCGCGTACCTGGCCTCGAACGAGGCCGGTGGCATGACCGGGCAGACGCTCGATTTCAACGGCGGATCGCAGACCCGATGACAGCGGGCACCCGCGCGCCGGTCACTCTGTCGCTGACCGCCCTGCGCGTCACCGACCTGGCCCGATCCGTCGAGTTCTACACCGCCGGATGCGGTTTCACCCGGGAACGCGCCTTCGCCACCGACACCTTCGACGCGGTCATCCTGCGGGCCGGGACTGCCGGGGTGGAACTCATCGCCCCGCGCGACGGCGGTGCGCCGCCCGAGCACGGGACCATGCTGGTCAAGTTGATCCTCAACACCGAGGACGTGGCGGGTCTGCTGGCCGCCGCGTGCGCCCACGGCGGCGTGGCGGAGCTGCCCGCCACCGCGGCGGCCGCGTTCGGCGGGCGCGTCATCGGCAAGGTCCGCGATCCCGACGGCTACCTGCTCGAGGTCGTCGGCCCGGTGCCGACGCACGACCACTGAGCGGGACGGCCCCGGCCGCGGTCTGCCCGCTCGCTCTAGCGTGACGCCGTTCACACCGGAACGGAGGATGGAGTGCAGTCGACTATGAACTGGGGCAGTACCTGCGATGTCGTGGTGGTGGGGTCGGGCGGCGCGGCGCTGGCGGGAGCGCTGGCCGCCGTCCACCGCGGCCTGTCGGTGTGCGTGCTCGAGAAGACCGACCGCTTCGGCGGCACCTCGGCCTATTCCGGCGGCAGCGTGTGGTTGCCGGGCAATCACGTGCTGGCCCGCCAGGGCGTGGACGACTCGGTGGACAAGGGTCTGACCTATTTCACCGCTCTCGTCGGCGACCGCACCAGGGCCGAGGTGCAGCGCGCCTACCTGGAGACCGGGCCGGAAGTGGCCGACTTCCTGGAGAACACCGCCGGTATCCCGCTCGAGCACCGGCCGTTCCCCGACTACTTCGACGCCCCGGGCCGCAGCGCCAACGGACGCAGCATCTTCGCCCGCCCGATCTCGGCGCGGGAGGTCGGCGACCGGCTCGACGACATCCGGCCGATGGTGCCCGCCGACCAGTTCGGGCTCGACGTCGACCGATCGACCCTCGACGGCGGCCAGGCCTGGATCGCCAGGATGGTGCTGGCGCTCGACGCCGGCGGTCGCGCCGAGCTGAGGCTGTCCAGCCCGGTCACCGGACTGGTCCGCGACGAGCACGGGCGTGTGGCCGGCGTGGAGATCACCGCGCCGGACGGCTCGCGGACCGGAATCCAGGCACGGGCGGGCGTGCTGCTGGCCGCGGGCGGCTTCGAACGGTCGGCGGACCTGCGGGCGAAGTGGCAGGACATGCCCACCGCCGACTGGAGCTCCTCGCATCCCGACACCGGTTCCGGCGACGCGCTGGCCCTCGTCGAATCCGTCGGCGCGGCAACCGATCTGCTCGACCAGTCGTGGTGGTGCCCGGCCACGCTGTTCCCCAACGGGCACGCCGCGTTCACGCTCGGCGTGCGCGCCGGGATCATCGTCGACGACACCGGGCAGCGCTTCGCCGACGAGATGCTGCCCTACGACCGCATGGGCCGGGCCATGCGCGAACGGATGCGGCTCGGCCACGGCGACGCCTTCTGGCTGATCTTCGACGACCGGGCAGGCGACCACCTGCCCGCCATCTGCATGCCGCCGCCGCGCCGGGAGGAGCTGTCGGCCGCGGGCCTGTGGCACACCGCCGAGGACATCGCCGGACTGGCCGAGGCGATCGGAGTCGACGCCGACCGGCTGGACGCGACCGTGCGCCGCTTCAACGAACTCGCCGAGAACGGCCGCGACACCGACTTCGGGCGCGGCGAGGATCCTTTCGGCCGGTTCTTCGTCGGCGCGACCTCCCCGGAACCGTGCCTGCAACCGCTGACCGGCGCGCGATTGCACGCCGTCCGGCTGGTCCTCGGTGATCTCGGCACCAAGGGCGGCGCGGTGATCGGCCCGGACGGCGCGGTCGAACGGCCCGACGGCTCGGTCGTCGAGGGCCTCTACGCGGCGGGCAACTCCGCCGCCTCGGTGGCCGGGCCCGTCTACCCCGGCCCCGGAGTGCCGCTCGGCTCGGGCATGGTGCTGGCCTATCGCGCCGTCGCCCATATGGCACAGCGGGCCGAGGTCGCCGAATCCGCGGCTTCCTAGAAAGGCCCTCGGCCGCGGCGTGGGTGGTGCGCGTCGCGGCCGGGGCGTGCCGGGGCTGGGCGTGCCGGGGCTGGGCGTCGTCCAGCTCTGTTCGGGTGATTGCCTACCTACTGGGAGGCCAGATCGGCGGCCACGCAGCGGTCCCAGATCTCCCGGGCGACCATACGGACCGGGCCGACGAGCTTGCGGTAGTCCAGCGAGGTGACCGGAGCGCAGACCGAGATGCCCGCCAGGTTGGCGTAGAGGTGGTCGGGCGGGCCGAGGGAGACGCCGATACAACCGATGCCGGA
>NZ_JARWRU010000429.1 GCF_029867845.1 Nocardia farcinica
TCGGGGTAGAGGGGCTGGGTGGGGCGGAGCTGGGGCTTGCCGCGGTCGCCGAGGAGGGGGAGCAGGCCGCTGCCGGCGGGCGGGTCGGCCAGCGGGGCTGGCCGGGCCGGGTAGAGGTCGGCCAGATCGGCGGCGCGTTGCTTGAGCCCTCGGAGAAGTCCTGCGTGCATGTGGTGTCCTTTCGCGACGCTGCGAAGGTCGGGGGCGAGCCGGTCCGCCACCAGACTGGTGACGACTTGTCACCAATTCACCCCCGAGGGGTGGTCGTTTGTCAAGATTGCAGACATGACCAGCCCATCGACCTGGGGCGGGCGGACCGTGGAAGCGCGCCGCGCCGCCCGTCGCGCCCAGCTCATCGATGCCGCCATCGACGTGTGGGTGGAGAGCGGCTGGGCGGCGGTCAGCCTGCGCAGCGTGTGCGCGCGAGCCGGATTGAACGACAGGTACTTCCGCGAGAGCTTCGCCGACCGCTCCGAGTTGCTGGCCGCGGCCTGGGATCACGTGCGCGACGAGACGACCGCGGTGCTCACCGCCGCGATCGGCGATCGGCGCGAGGCGCTGCCGCTGGAGGTGCTGCGCCACGCCGTGGCGGCCGTGGTGCGCGGCTTCGCCGAGGATCCGCGCCGCACCCAGGTGCTCTTCGGCGACCACGCGGGCAGTGAAGTGCTCGAACGCCGCCGCCGCGACCTGGTGCTCGTGGTGACCGACCTGCTCGCGACCAGCCTGGAGTCCTACCTGCGGCCCGGCGTCGACTTCGGCGAGTTCCACCGCATGGTGCTCATGGGGGTGGGCGGCTTCGTCGAGCTGACCGGCGCCTGGCAGGCGGGGGTGGTCGACATCGACATTCCCGGGCTCATCGCGCAGACGACCCGGCTCGGCGATATTCTCGCCGATGTCTATCTGGTCGACCGGCCCGACGCCGCGCTGTCCGGCGCCGAGTCCTGATCGGCGAATTCGCCCGGAGCTACGGTTGCGGTCCGTAAACTGCGCGGCGAAAGGCCGTCATCGTCGGCTGTCCGGCAGTGTTGCCGTCAGGGGAAATCGGTTCTCGTCGCGGGGATTCGCGCGCGCCGAAAGCTGTACGCAGACTTGCGTTTGCAAATTCGAGACCTGCTGGGCGGTGGGTGAGCCCGGGGCGACCCGGCCCAGGTGTGGGCGGTGCGGAGGGGAGAACGTCGGGGCTGCTCGTGCTCGGTGCCGGCGGGCGGGAAAAGGGGTGGGCGCGGGCCGCCGGGACCGCTCGCGGGCGCGAATTCCGGCCGGGATCGGCCCACTCGTGAGGCGGATCCGATTCCGCTCGTCCATTTGTTCCGTCCGGGCGCGCGTGAATTGTCCGAACCCGCCGCCGTGAATTGTCCGCGAAGAATGCCGATCAAGCGGCGGGGAATGTTTGCTGCCGCCGTGGGCAATTCTGTGGGATCGTCTCGTATTCGAAATCGTGTGTCCGATAGGATGCGGCGGCGATTCTCGATGTCGGCAAATTCGGAGAATACCCCGGAGGGATGTCGCGGTGCGCCGCGGGCGCGCGGGGCTGGATCGTTTCGTCGGTGAGCGCCGGTGGCCGGGCGGTGCGGGCGCTGTCGGTGCCCCGGCCTACCATCGCACCGGTCAGGGCGGGGTTCTGTCACGGTCTGTCAGTACCCGGCCGGTCGGTCGCGCCGTTCGGATTTCTGGCGGGACGGGGGCGATAGCGTCGTCTACGGTGTGGATGGATGGTCGAGAATTGCAATCTGAAATGTTCGGAATGCTGGCGCCGCGAGAGGTGGCAAACTAAACCAACTGGTACGGAATAGGCCGGCGATTCAAAAACCGCTGGGTATTGTTTGTGGCGTGAGCGGGTACAATGCTCAAAAAATAGAATTTTCTCCGCATTCGCCGTGCGGTCTTCGCCATTCGTGTGTAGCGTCGGGCACTCGTAAGCCCCCACGGGAGAAACAAGGGGGCACACTTCGGAAGACAAGCGGTGAAGCGGTGCTCGGTATAGACGGCTGCCTGAAACGCATCATGGACATTCCCGGTGCGCGCAGCGTGACGATGGTGGATGGTGCGAGCGGTCTGGCCATTGCCGCGGCGGGCAGGCACGATCTGGTCGATCAGCACGAGGACGCGGCAGGCACCACCGATGTGGTCCGCGCCGTCCTCGGATGTCCGGCGCTGGTGAGCGGTTCCGGCGAGGACGACATCGACGAGATCATCGTCTGCGGCGGAGGCGGCTACCACCTGCTGTACCTGGTCGGCGGGCAGTTCGAGGGGCAGCTCTTCGTCCACGTGGTCTGCGACGAGGCCACCGGCAATCTCGGCCTGACCCGCTATCAGCTCAAGGCGGTGCTCGCCGAGTTCGCCGCGGGCGCGGGCCCCGCCGAGGTGGGCCATGAGCGGTGACCTGGCCGTAGAACTGCGCAGACACGAACAGCAGGGCAGCACCGGCGTGTTGCTGGCCGGTGACGGCGAATTCCACCTGGCCTACGGCGCTGTGGCCTCCGCTCACTGCCACCGGGCCACCGGACTGGACCGGCTCGTGGTCGAGGCCGGCGTGGCCACCCCCGAGGACAGGCGGCGCGCGGGCGCGGGGGGTGCGAGCCCGGTCCACGAACAACCCCCCCAGGAGACCCACCCGCAGCAGTCGGTCAACGACCCGGCCA
>NZ_JARWRU010000430.1 GCF_029867845.1 Nocardia farcinica
GTTCCTGGGCGCGGGCTTCGGGGCGGCGGCCTTGGCCGGCGCCGGGGCCGTCTTCGCCGGCGCCGGGGGCGCCCGGGCCGCGTTGTAGGGCATAGGCCAGCCCCCAAGGGGTGGTCTTGCCCCCCCCCCCGCCGCCGGCGAACACGGCCCCGGCGCCGGCCAAGGCCGCCGCCCCGAAGCCCGCGCCCAGGAACGTGCCGCCGAGCAGGGCTCCGGCACCTCCGCGGTGCCGACCTCTGCCTCGCGCCGGGTGCGCGCCCGGCTGGCCAGGCGGATGACCGGCCAGCGCGGTATCGCCGCCGTCAAGCCGGTGCTCGAGCCGCTGGCCACCGTGCATCGCGAGCTGTACCCCAAGGCCAACCTGACGCTGCTGCAGAAGGCCTTCGACGTGGCCGACGAGCGCCACGCCCACCAGTTCCGCAAGTCCGGCGACCCCTACATCACCCATCCGCTGGCCGTCGCCAACATCCTCGCCGAGCTGGGCATGGACACCACCACGCTGGTGGCCGCCCTGCTGCACGACACCGTCGAGGACACCGGCTACACCCTCGACCAGCTGAAGTCCGAGTTCGGCGACGAGGTGGCCCACCTGGTCGACGGCGTCACCAAGCTGGACAAGGTCAACCTGGGTTCGGCCGCCGAGGCCGAGACGATCCGCAAGATGATCATCGCCATGGCGCGCGACCCGCGCGTGTTGGTCATCAAGGTCGCCGACCGCCTGCACAACATGCGCACCATGCGCTTCCTGCCGCCGGAGAAGCAGGCCAAGAAGGCCAAGGAGACCCTGGAGGTCATCGCGCCGCTGGCCCACCGGCTCGGCATGGCCACGGTCAAGTGGGAGCTCGAGGACCTCGCGTTCGCGATCCTGCACCCGAAGAAGTACGACGAGATCGTGCGCCTGGTCGCCGACCGCGCGCCCTCGCGCGACACCTACCTGGCGAAGGTGCGCGCCGAGATCGTCAACACACTGGCCGCCTCGCGCATCCAGGCCACCGTGGAGGGCAGGCCCAAGCACTACTGGTCGATCTACCAGAAGATGATCGTCAAGGGTAAGGACTTCGACGACATCCACGACCTGGTCGGCATCCGCATCCTGTGCGACGAGGTGCGCGACTGCTACGCCGCGGTCGGCGTGGTGCACTCGCTGTGGCAGCCGATGGCGGGCCGGTTCAAGGACTACATCGCCCAGCCCCGCTACGGCGTCTACCAGTCGCTGCACACCACCGTCGTCGGGCCCGACGGCAAGCCGCTCGAGGTGCAGATCCGCACCCAGGACATGCACCGCACCGCCGAGTTCGGCATCGCCGCGCACTGGCGCTACAAGGAGACCAAGGGCAAGCACTCCGGCGACTCCGCCGAAGTCGACGACATGGCCTGGATGCGCCAGCTGCTCGACTGGCAGCGCGAGGCCGCCGACCCCGCCGAGTTCCTGGAGTCGCTGCGCTTCGACCAGAAGTCGCCGGAGATCTTCGTCTTCACCCCCAAGGGCGATGTCATCACCCTGCCGCAGAAGTCGACCCCGGTGGACTTCGCCTACGCCGTGCACACCGAGGTCGGCCACCGCTGCATCGGCGCGCGCGTCAACGGCAGGCTGGTCGCGCTGGAACGGCAGCTGGAGAACGGCGAGGTCGTGGAGGTGTTCACCTCCAAGGCGCAGAACGCGGGCCCCAGCCGCGACTGGCAGAACTTCGTGGTCTCCCCGCGCGCCAAGGCCAAGATCCGGCAGTGGTTCGCCAAGGAGCGCCGCGAGGAAGCCCTGGAGAGCGGCAAGGAGCAGATCTCCAAGGAGGTCCGCCGGGTCGGGCTGCCGTTGCAGCGGCTCATGAGCGTGGACGCGATGACCGCGGTCGCGCACGAGCTGCACTACAGCGACATCTCCAGCCTGTACACCGCCGTCGGCGAGCACCAGGTGTCGGCGCATCACGTCGTGCAGCGGCTGATGGCCCAGCTCGGCGGCATCGGCGATGTGGAGAACGAGCTCGCCGAGCGGTCGACGCCGTCGACCACGCCAAGCCGCCAGCGGGTCACCGGCGACGCGGGCGTGCTCATTCCCGGCGCCTCCGGCACCGTGGCCAAACTCGCCAAGTGCTGCACCCCGGTGCCCGGCGACGAGATCATGGGCTTCGTGACCCGCGGCGGTTCGGTCAGCGTGCACCGCACCGACTGCACCAACGCCGAGTCGCTGCGCCAGCAGCCCGAGCGCATCATCGACGTCGAGTGGGCGCCCTCGCCGTCCTCGGTCTTCCTGGTCGCCATCCAGATCGAGGCCCTCGACCGCACCCGCCTGCTGTCCGACGTGACGAAGGTGCTCGCCGACGAGAAGGTCAACATCCTGTCGGCCTCGGTCACCACTCACGGCGACCGCGTGGCCATCAGCAAGTTCACCTTCGAGATGGGCGACCCCAAGCACCTCGGCCATCTGCTGAACGTCGTCCGCAACGTGGAGGGCGTCTACGACGTCTACCGGGTGACCTCCGCGGCCTGAGTCCGGGCCGCCCGGCTACCGCCCCCGCGCCCTGGCCAGCACCTCGTCCTCGGTCAGGGCGCCCTCCGGGTGGTGGCTCAGGCACATCGGCACCGCGACCTTGGCGAAGCCCGTGCCCTCGGCCGAGCCGTAGAAGCGGCCTGCGGGCAGTCGCGCGATGTCTTCCACGCGGCCGCCCTTGGCACGGGCGAGTTCGGCGGCGGCCTGAATCTGCACGGGCGCGTTGAGCCTGCCGAAGAACTGGGTCGCCGCGTTGCCGCTGACCATGTTGTGCAGGCCCTTCGGGGCCTGGGTGGCGTAGACCATGCCCAGCCCGTACTTGCGGGCCTGAGCGGCCAGCCGCAGGGTGCTCTCGGTGGAGGCGGTCGTGCCGAGCGCGGGCACGAAGGTCTGGGCTTCGTCGAGCACCAGCAGACCGCCGAGCGGCCGCTCGCCCGCCGGATGTCTCTTGATCCAGGAGAACAGGGCCAGCTGGAGCTGGTTGACGAAGGTCTGCCGCTGTTGCTCGGTGGCCAGACCGACGCAGCTGATCACCGAGACCCGCGCACGTGCCGAACCACCCGGCGTGAGCAGGGCGCCGGGATCCAGCCGCGCGCCCGCCCCGCCGAACACCGGGTCGTTGATCATGGCGGCTTTAAGTTCCTCGGCCATGTCGGCGGCCAGCCGGACCGCGTCCCTGATCCTGCTGACGCCGTCGGGCAGGTCGGTGAGCAGTTCCACGAAGGCGCCGGGATCGGACCCGCCGTGCCGGGCGAAGTGGGTCAGGGCTTCGGTCAGCACCGCGGTGCCGGTGGCCCTGCGGCGGGCGGTGAGCCCGGCCCGCGGCGCCAGGCCCGCGACCGAGGCGTCCACCGAGACGCGGAACTCGTCGGGATCGTCGAGCACGCCCCCGAAGTCGGGCAGCGGGTTCAGCGCCAGCGGCCTGCCCGCCTCGCGGCGCGGCGTCCAGACCACCACCTCGGTGTCGGCGAGGTAGCGCTCGGCGCGCTCCCTGTCACCGGGCAGCCAGCTCGCGGGCGGGACGGGCCAGCGGTCGCCGAGGCTGGCGAGGTCGTTGTTGGTGTCGATGACGATGGCGGACACGCCGTGCAGCGCCGCCTCCTCGATCAGTCTGCGCAACAGCACGGTCTTGCCCGAGCCGGAGCCCGCGAAGACAGCGGTGTGCTTGCGCAGCAGCTCCAGCGGAACGCGGAATTCCCCGCCGGTCTCCACATTCCGGCCGAGCAGGACCGAGGCGGGCTCGCGCTGCGCCGCCGGGTCGGATTCGGCGGCCGCCGCACGGACCGCGCCTGCCCCGGGCGCACCGGGCCGCTCCGGGTCGTCCGCTCCTCCCCCGGGCACCGCCGAGCCCGGCTCTCGCGTGCCGGACTGCTTCGCGCCGGGCACCCGTGCGCCGGGTGGCCGCACCTCGAACACCTCGGTGAACAGCCGGGTGCCGCTCGCCGGGCGGCGATGCGCGAGCCAGCCGAGGAAGTCGGTGGGCGATTCGGTGAGCATGACCTCGAGTGCGGCGAAGGTGCGCAGGTCGTCGGGGTCGACGGCGAGCACACGCCCGCCCGCGGCGGCGAACTCCGCCAGCGCGGCGGTGGTCACCGCGCCCCGGGAGAACGGGATGTTGCGCAGCAGGACGAGGTGGCGGTGGGTGGCCGTCGTGGGATGCAGCCCGGCTTCCAGGCTCGCCGCCCGCAGGCGGGTCAGCACCGCGCGGTGGTGGCCGTGGGCGATGGCGCGGAAGCTCCAGTGCTCCTCGTCTTCGCTGGCCTCGTCGATGGTGCGCCGCAGCCGGGCGTGCAGGGCCGGGCGCACGCGCGTGCCGGGGTCGACGGTGAGTTCGGGGCCGCCGTCGTGTTCCAGGACATAGGCGTGCAGGCCTGCGTTGAGCAGGGCGAACATGCGCTCGTCCTCGTGCCGGGGGTCGAGCGCCGTCTCGGGATCGGCGGATGCGCGCAGCGCCTCGAAGCGCGCGTCCATGGCGGCCGTGTCGTTCGCCGCCGGCAGGGCCGGCGGCGGCGTGACCGTGGGCACGACGCCGAAATGACGCAGCTCGACGAGGCTGTTCTCGGCCAGACAGGCGCGGATGTGCCGTTCCAGCTGCTGGAGCAGCCTGCGCGGGGTGAACGCGGCCACATCGGGGTCGTCGAAGGCCACCGGCAGCACCGGCCAGGTCGGATAGGGCGGGGTGAAGCCGATCTCGCCGTACAGGCCGCCGAGGTGGCGTTCCACGATCGCCGAGGCCACAGCGGCGTCGGGCATGGCGGTGGCGAGTTCGACGACGGTGAACCGGTCGGCGGCCGAGTTGACGGTCCTGGTGGCGATGAGCTCCCAGGACTTGGGGATACAGGCCGCGACCAGGATGGTGCGCACGGTCTCCTCGCGGATGCGCATCAGGCCGTCGGCGAGGCGGTCGGCGAGTCCGTCGTCCGCACCGCGGCCGGACTGGGCGATCACCGTGTCGATCTGGTCGACGGCCAGCACCACCGGCCCGGTGAGGGCGAACAGACGCACCAGATCGTGGAACAGCAACTGCGGCAGGCGGTTGCGGGCGCGGAAGCCCCACTCCGCCCGTGTCTGCTCGTCGATGCCGTCCTCGAGAACGAGGAAACTGTAGCCGATCTCGCGTAACCTGCCGCGGGCGCAGTACAGCGACAGCGCGCGCAGGGTGTCCCGGCACTCCTGGCCGACCCGCACGTCCAGATCCTCGACCCGGTCGAGCAGTTCGTCGATGTCCTCGCGGTGCACCGGCAGCATGCCGCGCACCCGCATGGTCAGTTCGCTGCCGCACCCCGCGCTCTCGGCGAGCGCGCCGATCATGCGGCCCAGCTGACCGCCGCCCGCGCCGAGCAACTGGGTGACGATGCCGTGCACCGCGCCCGCCCAGAACGACGCGCCGTCGACGAGCTTGGGCATGAAGAAATAACCGCCGAGGTCCTGGACGTGCCTGCGCAGCCAGCCCAGCATGTGGGTCTTGCCGACTCCGCGTTCGCCGCTGAGCACGATGCCGGTCGGGGTCTGCCCCGGCCGGCTGCGCGCGTTCGCCACGGCGCGCCCGATCTCCTCGGTCGCGCGCGGGTGCAGACCGTCGACATGGAAGCTCAGCGGGCTCCAGATCTCGTCCGGGCCGAGCACACTGCCGAACTGGACGGAGGCCAGCGCGACCCGCTGCTCCTCGTCGAGCCGCGTAAGACCGGCGGACACGCCGTTCACGCTCGGGCCTCGATCGTCAGCAGATGCCTCGCCGTGCCGCCGAGGACGACGGCCGCCGCGCGATCTCGGTCGGTGAGGGTCTTCTGGTCGGCTTCGGCGCGCACGTGCACGCCCTCGTCGCGGGACAGCACCGCCACGCCACGGTCGAACTCCGCGCGCGGCACCTCGGCGAGCCGTTCGCGCAGCACCGCCAGCGGCACCGGGCGTCCACTCCCCCGCGTCTCGGCCGTGTAGGCGGCCCGGACCCGACCGGCCACATCGGGGACGAACAGGTCGGCCAGCGCCTTCCCGGTCACCTCCAGATGCCGTGCCAGGCTCGCCAGCAGCACGTACAGCGCACCGCCCGCCGCCCCGGCCCGGGCGGGGCGGGGCGCGGTCAGCTCCCGCGCGCACCACACCGCGCCCCGGTCGGTCAGCTCGTGCACATAGGAGCGGCCGACCAGCACGCTGCGCACCAGCCCGAGTTCGTTGAGCCGCCTGCGATTACGGCCGTCGAGGGTGATCCCGGCCAGCGACCGCAGCTCGGTGTTGGTGAGCTGGCGCGCCTCGGCCATGAGCACGAGCAGCACGCAGCGTTCGCCGAGGGACAGTCCGTCGTCGGGCATGAGGCATGGTTTCCGTTCTGTCGGAGCCGTCGCGCGGCTCACCCGCCGGGCGCACCGATTCGCTTCGCCCACCGCGTCTGCCACGACACCGCGATCTCCGGTCCCCCGGTGTCCGCCCCCGCGCACACCGTCGCGCCCGGCAAGGATGATGCCCCATCGGCCCGGCCGCCGCGAGCGCACGGGCGAATCGTCGGCTCTTCGAACGACATCGCCTCCCGTTCGGCACGAGTGCGTCGAAAGACGCAACGGCCCGACGGTGTCCGCTGACGCGGACGCCCCCTCG
>NZ_JARWRU010000431.1 GCF_029867845.1 Nocardia farcinica
CGATCGCGCCGCGCCCCCCGACGGGGCGCGGCCCGGGGGGGGGGGGGCCGGCGGGGGGGGGGGCGACGCCGAGGACTCCTTCACCATCGCCCTCGCCGCCGCCCTTGGCGCACTGGACAATTCCCGCTACGACGCCGCCGACCTGGATGTGATCATCTCCTGCTCGATCACCAGGACCAGGGGCGAGGACTTCTGCTTCGAACCGTCGTTCGCGCTGATGCTGCGCACCGCGCTCGGCGCGACCCGGGCGGTCCATTTCGACGTCTCCAACGCGTGCGCCGGCATGCTGACCGGAGTTCTGTTGCTGGACAGCATGATCCGCTCCGGCGCCGCGCGTCGCGGCATGGTGGTGTCCGGGGAATGCATCACCCCGATCGCCGACACCGCGGTGCGCGAGATCTCACAGAAGTACGACCCGCAGTTCGCCTCGCTCACCGTCGGCGACGCCGGGGCCGCGGTGGTGCTCGACGGCACCGAGGGGCCGGGGATCGATTACGTGGAACTCAACACCAGCGCGGCGTTCGCCCAGCTGTGCCTGGGGATGCCGAGCGATCAGGGGCCGGGGGTCGCGCTCTACACCGACAACCGCGCGATGCACAACGAGTCGAGGTACCTGCTGTGGACCTCACGGCAGCGGGAGTTCCTGGCCGCCCGTGGTTCGAGCTTCGCCGACGAGGGCTACGACTACGTGATCCACCACCAGTTCAGCGGTCCGGCGGTGGAGTTGATCGACAAGATCGCCGAGCGCGAGTTCGGTGCGCCCGTGCCGCCGGGGCTCGCGGTGCTGGACAAATACGGCAACACCGCGTCGACCTCCCATTTCGTGGTGTTGCACGACGCGTTGCGGCAGGGCCGGATCACCCCGGGGTCGAAGGTGCTGATGGTGCCCGCGGCATCCGGGGTGGTCGCCGGATTCCTGTCGGTCACGATCGGTGAGCTGCGGGTGTAAGGCGACCGGAGACAGGACGACCAGGTACAGGACATGGGAATCATCATTTCTTCGGCGGTGGCGCGCGGCGGCGGGCACAGCTCGGTGGAACAGGCGGCCGATGCCGTGCGCGAGGCGCTCGCGGCCGCCGGTTGCCCGCCCGAGCGGGTGGACGCGCTGATCAATGTGGGGGTCTATCGCGACGCGAACATGGTGGAACCGGCGATCGCGGCACTGATCCAGCAGGCGGCGGGCATCGGGTTGGAATACCGGCCCGGTGACGTGCCGTGTCTGTCGTTCGATCTGATGAACGGCGCCTGCGGACCGGTGAACGCCTTCGGGGCGGCCGTCTCGCTGCTGGCCGACCGGCCGGGCGGGCATGTGGTCGTGGTGTCCGGGGACGCTCATCCCGCGCAGCGGGCCGACGCCGGGTTCGCCTTCGTGCCGGTGGGGGCGGCGCTGGTGCTCGAGCACCGCGACGACGCCGCAGGCTTCGGCGGGGTCCACGTGAGCGCGGGCGATCGGGTGCCCGCTCCCCAGGGATATGTGCGGTTGCCCGAGATGGGACCGCACGGGCGGTCGTCGATGACCGTGGCGGCGCCCACGGATACCGCCGAGCTCGTACGGCACGCGGCCGCGGCGGCGCGCGAAGCACTGGCCGGGGACGGGATCGCCCCGGAACAGGTGGTGCTGCTGTGTGGCAGGCCGGCTCCCGGCTTCGCCGAGGAGCAGGCCGCCGAGCACGGCGGCCGCGCGGTCGGGGCCGCCACGCTTA